>NZ_JBSSAG010000001.1:0-229369 GCF_054058395.1 Thermostichus sp. OS-CIW-26
AAACAGAAAGATCAACTGGTAGTAATCCGTACTGAACATATTATACATTATTTTCAGTATAGTTGAGCTTATTATTGACTAGAGTCATGCTCCCCGCCAGGCTGTGGAGTGGGAGTGGGTGTAGCTTCCGGCGTGGGTGTGGGAGTAGGCGTAGCTACCGGTGTTGGGGTTGGCGTTGGGGTCAGAGCTGGAGTCGGCGTTGGGGTCGGTGTGGGCGTGGCTGTCGGTGTTGGGGTTGGTGTTGGGGTCGGTGTGGCAGTGGGCTGGGCGGCCTGCACCTGGAAAGACCACTGCTGGATGGTGGTGTTGCCGCTGGTATCGGCAATTTGGACGGCGATCAAGGTCGGTCGATCGGTGGGCAGCGGCTCGGCAGGGGTGTAGGCGAAGCCGGTGCGGGTGAGCTGGGCTTGGGCGGTGACATCCACATTGTTCACCAGCAAGGTAAAGCTATTCAGGTCAATTCCTTGGTCATCTTGGAAACGGGCTGAGATGGAGGGGCGAGGGTTGTCTGTTAGGGATCCATTGGGAGGGGCCAGTTCGCTGATGGTGGGGAAGGTGGTGTCGGTCACCCGCCCGATGGTAATGGTTTTGTCCGGCAGCTGCACCAGGGTTACCAGTCCATCCCGCTCCAAGCGGGCAAAAACAGGCGCTTCTGAGGCCCGGTCTTGGCTGCGGAAGGTGTAGCTGCCCTCGTATTGCCCTGGGCGGGTTTCCTGCAGCGGCAGGTTGTAGGCAATGCCGGGGATGGAAAACGATCCCTGCGCCCCTGGGGATCCCAGCAAAAACACGGTAATCGTATCTCCTGGGTTTACAGATCCCAGCTCTTCGCGGGCAAAGAAGGTTCTCACCTCTGGAGCGGCGGGCAGCGTTTCCACCAGAGGCTCAATCGGAATGTCCGGCGTGGCCAGGGGTTCGGGCGTAGGAGTGACCTGGGCAAGGAGCTCGGTACGGATCCCAGGGCCGGGGATGGCAGCCCCCACCGGCGGATCCAAATTGGGTACTCGACCCACCTTGGCCAGCGCTTGGTAGGTAAGGGCAGCCACTTCCCCCCGCGTGGCCACCGCCTGGGCATTCAATTGAGTGGGGTTGGGGTAGAGCACCAACAGCCCTTCCTGAACCGCTGTCGCGATGGGGGCGCGGGCAAAGTTGGGAACCAAATTGGCATCGCCGAACGCGGATAGGATCGCGTCAATTTGACCGGGATCCTCGATGAGCCTACCGTTGGTGGCTGCACGGGTTAGGACGGTGATGGCTTGTGCACGGGTGAGCACATCGTTGGGACGAAAGGTGCCGTCCGGGAAGCCGGAAACAAACCCTGCCGCTGCCGCTGCGCCGATGGAGGGAGCCGCCCAACTGGGAATGGGATCGGCAAAGGAGCGCACAGGAACGTTGGTATCTAGGCCAAAAGCTTTGGTGACAATGACGGCAAATTGGGCACGGGTGATGGATTCATTGGGACGAAAGGTGCCATCCGGGAAGCCGCCGATGATCTGCCGTTCATTCAACCCGGCAATGTACTGGGCACCCCAATAGGTGCTGATATCAGAAAGTTGGGCCCAAGCGGGATCCCCAAGCCAGGCCAAGCTGCTGCAACTGATCACCAGAGCGGCGGTTTTCCAGCCCTGCCAAGGGGAAAGCTTACGCATCGTTCACACCTCAGGTTCTTGGTACAGGATTCAGGTCTCGGATCCCCACTCTTGGCTGGGAGAGGCCATAGAAACTGGCCGGACAGAAGAGTTGGAGAGGATATCCAAACCGCACATCCAGACGAGGAAACCTTCTGAAAAGTTCTGTCTGGCCACCGGTTTCGCCAACCTTTCAAGGGGCAGGATTGGGGTAGCGCTGGTGAACCGCTTCGATCTCCGCCAGGATCTGCGGGGACAGTTCCACATCCAGGCAACTGAGGTTCTCTTTAAGTTGGGTCAGGCTGGTGGCCCCGATGATGGTGCTGGTGACAAACCAGCGGCTGCGCACAAAGGCCAAAGCCAACTGGGCCGGTGTCAGGCCGTGCCGGCGGGCAATTTGCACATAGGCGGCCACTGCTTCTTCCACATTGGGCTTGCGGTACCGCTGGCCAAAGCCTTCAAACAAGGCCAAACGGGATCCCGGCGGCTTCACCCCCCCCAGATATTTGCCCGTCAGCAGCCCAAATCCGAGCGGGCTGTAGGCCAGCAAGCCCACCTGCTCGTGGCGGCAGACTTCCGCCAGGCCCATTTCAAACGTGCGGTTGATGAGGCTGTAGGCATTCTGAATCGAGACCACCTTGGGCAACCCCAGTTGCTCGGCCACCTGGCAGAACTTGCTCACCCCCCAAGGGGTTTCGTTGCTCAGGCCGATGTAGCGAATGAGACCCTCTTGCACCAATTCCGCCAGAGCCTGCAACTGCTCGGCAATGGGAACGGTGGGCCGCTCCTGGCTAGGATCGTAGGCAGCGCCCCCAAACAGAGGCACATAGCGATCCGGCCAGTGGATCTGGTAGAGGTCGATGTAGTCGGTCTTCAGGCGTTTGAGGCTATCGGCCACCGCCTGCCTGAGGTTGTCGCGGGTAATGGACAGGGATCCGCCGCGAATCCAATGCCAGGGCCGACCAGGGCCGGTGATCTTGGTGGCCAGGATCAGGCGATGCCGCGGTTGGTGTTGCAGCCACTCGCCGATGTAGCGCTCGGTGGATCCCTGGGTTTCCGCCCGCGCCGGCACCGGGTACATCTCGGCAGTATCGATGAAGTTGATCCCGTGCTCCACCGCGTAGTCGAGCTGTTCGAAAGCCTCGGCCAAAGTATTCTGCTGCCCAAAGGTCATGGTGCCCAGGCAGATCTCGGAAACTTGCAAAGGGCTGTGGCCAAGCTGGCGGTAGCGCATGGGGAATCTCCATCTAGACAGCGCGCCAGTCCCTATTGTGCCCAAAACCTGTCGGCCTACGGGATCCCCCGCTATGCCCCCGTTCCTATTTCGGTGCGGATCCCAGCAGGGGAACGTACTCGCGGTAGAGCTGACCCAAAATTTCCAGACCAATGCGGGTGCGGCTATCGGGGGGGCGAGCCTCAATGGCCGCCTTGACTTGTAAAATCGTGCCCACCGGATAGGGGGAGCGCAGCTCCTCCCGCTTGCCCAAAAACACATCCGTAAAGTAGTCGATCAGCCGCTTGACTTCTCCCACGTCCTTGCGGGAAATGTCCATATCCAAAACGGTGGTCAACTTGGCCCGCATGGCCTGAAAACTTTGCTGGCTGGTGTTGAGGGCCACCCGCTTGGCCAGGCTATCCACCACAATTTGGGTGATCTTCTCCACATTTTGGGTGACGATTTCTCGGTGGCGGGCGGCAAAGCGCAACTGAACCTCATCCAGAAATCGTTCTCGTTCCAGAATCTGGATGCCCTGTTGCTCCAAATCCACCCCATAGCTTTGCAACTGCTTGTACTGATTCAAAACCCATTGGTTGTAGAAGGAATCCGCCAAAACTCGCCAATAGCCGATGAGGGTGGCCTCGGCAGAGGGAACGCTGACCAAATAAGCTTCGCTGGTGATGTGGCGCAAATGCTCTGTCAGCTTGTCTCGCTCCTTCTCATCCAAGTAGGAGGTGCGCGGCACCCAAACTGCCCCGTACTCGCTTTTCACCTCTCCGGGCAGGGATCCGAAGAGGGTGTCAAAAAACTGATGAATGCTGAAGAGAAGAAACTTTCCCGGATCCTGAAGGCGGTTGAGCAGTTCCTGTTTTTTCTCCTCCTGATATTGGGCCACCAATTGCTGGGCCTCGGCGATCTGGCCGCGGGCCACCTCCACATCTTGCCGCAGCTTTTCAATCTCCTCCGAGCTCACCATCTCAACACCAGTAGGCTCCCGTTCCCCGCTGAAATAGCTGCCCCCCAGCCCGCTGCCCCCAATGCCCACCAGGGGAGCGTCGCTGTCGTTGTCCAGGGTTAGAAGGCGAGCAAGAGCCTGGAGTCGAGCCTGCCGATTGGAGGAGCGCAGGGATCCCAGCTCCACCGGATCCCCACTTTCCCAACCGTCCAGCCCACCAATGCGGTAGAGCGTGTAAAAATACTTGCTGAGTAGAAGCGCCAGCAGATGCCTGTTCTTGACCTCGTTGTACTCCAGGTAGGCCCGCAGACACAGTTGGAAGGCGATGTTGGGCAAGCTGCGACACACCTTCATAATCTGGGTGTAGACCCTTTGCAGGTGAGGCCGAAAGCTGCGTGGGATCGCCTCGGGCCGCAGGCCGCGCAACAAGAACTCCTGCTGGCGCAGATCTTGAGGGGTAAAGTAAAAACTTTCTTGCCAAAGCAGCTCATCCAAGTCACGGGCAAAAATCGGTTTCAAATGGTCGATGATTTGCACCACAACCGACTCGGTGAAGACCGGTATAATCTTTTCGATGTGAAGCTGATCGTAAACGGAGCGCAGCCGCTTGCTGCGGAAGTCTTCGATGGAGATCAGCCCCTTCATGGTTCCGATCCGACCATCGCTCAGCAGGAACTTATAGACCACTTCGGCAGTGGCCCCTGGGGAGAGAACAAGAGTTCCCGTCAAGTCAGGGCAGATTTGCAGGGGGCGTAGCAGGCGGCTGGTTTCGCTGACGCTGAAGCAACTCCAAGCTGCCGGGTTTAACACCACCGACGATAGGGAGGCCAACAATTGCTTCTCATCCAAGTCCTCCAGCCGAATTTCTCCCCTGGGAACTTCGCTGGGTGCCGGGGGCGAAGTTGCCTGTGAATCCTGAACGGAGGGAGGGGATAAGGATAGGGGAGATATGCTCATGCGGCAAAGGCCGTTGAATCTTAAAGTTCACTCTAAACGGGCGAAGGATGGATGAGTGTGATCTGTATCTCTGTATCCAATGGAAGTCTCTCAAGAAGAATCTGCCCAAAACCTGCCTCGCAATGATCTGCTGCCACCAGTATCTAGAAACGGTTAGCTTTTGGGTAGCGTGCAACCACGGTTTTGAGGATCCACAAATCGATACGCACCTTCAGCTCCGATGGATGAAGCTGTTGAGGCCTTCCCCGTTGTCGTGAACTGCTTGCCGAGCCGGTTTTCCTGCTGCAACCCCTAAGCTAGGATGAGAGGTCTGCCTATCGGTATGGGATATCGGGCTGGAGTTGGGTTTGGATGCGTTTTGACTTTGGGATTGGGGTGCAGCGGTCATGACGACCATTTTGATTGTTGACGACGATCCCACAATTCGGCTGGTGTTGAAGCGATCCCTGGAACGACAGGGCTACACCGTGGAGATGGCCAGCAACGGTTCCGAGGGACTGGAGCAAGCCCACCTGCTGGTGCCGGGGCTGATCATCTGTGACTGGATGATGCCGGACATGGATGGGCTGGAGGTTTGCCGACGCATCAAAGCCGATCCCAAGTTTTCCACGACGTTTTTTATTTTGCTCACCGCCCGCACTGAGGTGGAAGACCGCATCCAGGGCCTGGATGCCGGAGCAGATGAATTTCTAAGCAAACCCATCGACCCCAATGAGTTGCGGGCACGTGTGCGGGCCGGGCTGCGCTTACACCAGCTCAGCTATGACCTGCAGCAGCAAACGGCCAGGTTACGGGCAGAATTGGCCGAGGCGGCCAGCTATGTGCGTTCTCTCCTGCCGGAGCCGGCCTATTTTCCCGACTGCAAAGTGACCCTCGAGTGGCGCTTTTTACCCTCCCAGGAATTGGGGGGAGATTCGTTTAACTATCATTGGCTGGATGAGGAACACCTGGCCATCTATCTGCTGGATGTGTCGGGGCATGGGGTGGGATCCGCTCTGTTGTCGGTGTCGGTGATGAACCAGTTGCGCACTCAAGGCTTGGCCGATGCCGATCCCCGCCAGCCGGACGCGGTCTTGCGTGCCCTCAACCACTCTTTTCAAATGGGATCCCACCATGAGATGTACTTCACCCTTTGGTATGGGGTTTATCAGCCGGGATCCCGTCTGCTCTCTTTTGCCAGTGCCGGCCACCCACCTGCCCTGCTCATCCAGGGTCAGGATTCGCTCCTGCTGAAGACTGCCAACTTGCCCATTGGCATTTTGCCCGACCTCACTTTTCAAAGGGATCAGGTGCGGATCCCCGAGAACAGCCATCTCTACCTGTTCAGTGATGGAGTTTACGAAGTCATAAACCCGCAGAGAGAACTCTGGGGGCTGAACAATTTGATAGCCCTGCTGAGCAAGAGCGCTGACGGTGGCCTGGATCAGGTGATCCATGAGGCCCAATCCTTTCAGGGGCGGACGGACTTTGAAGATGATTTTTCCCTGCTCCGCGTCAGCTTTGGTTAGAGGTGGGTTGTGGCTGTTTCAAGCCGCTTTGAGGCGATCCCTTGAGGATTCCCGTTTGCGACAGCTCCAGCCCCTTTCCCAAAGGAAGAGAGGAGCCGGGAATCGAGGCGATGCCCAGCGCGACCGGAAATGACCCTCTTGGCTCAAGGGGACTCTGTCCTGCTGTCGCGATCAGCCATCCGGCCCCTGGAGTTGCTCCCACTGAGCGGGGGTAAAGGTGCGCAGGGCCAAAGCATGTAGGCGGCCATCCTGCAGGTAGGCTTTCAGGGCCTCATTCACCAGCCGGTGCTGTTTGATCAGGGGCAAGCCCTGGAATTGTTCCGCCACCACGATGGCCTGGAAATGATGGCCATCGCCGACAGTGTCTTCCACCTGCACCCTTGCGCCGGGTAGGGCAGCCCGTACCAATGCCTCAATTTCTCGTGGATCCATGCGCTGTTGTTCCCGTTGTCTCGTCGCGTCAGCGTTGCGGAGCAATAGTGTGTCCAAGCTCGAGATCCCGCCTTGGATCTCGACCTGCTCATCCATTACCCTAGACGGTTCCGGGGCAAAACGGGATCCCTTCCGGCCCACTGCAGGCGGTGGCCAGGCTGGGATGGCTCAGCACCAAGACCTCGGTGATGGGACCGCGTTTGTGGCCCTGGGCGTTGATGGCACGGCTGGCGGAGATGGTCTGGATGGGGTAATCCCGGTACAGTTCCCGCACGAAGGGGCAATCGGAATTGGAGAGCAGCACCTGCACGCCTCGGTCGGCCAAGGTTCCAAACACCTCTCGCAGGCGGATCTGTTCCGCTTCGCCGAAGGCAAACCGGCTGTAGGCGGTGAAGCTGCTGCTGGCAGAAAGGGGATGGTAAGGGGGATCCAAATAGACGAAATCCCCGGGTTTGGCTCGTTCGAGCACCTGCCAAAACGGCTGCACCGCGATCTCCACGCCTTGTAAAACCCGTGCCACGGCCCGTAGGTTCTCCGCGTCGCAAATGCGGGGATTACGGTAACGGCCCAAAGGAACATTGAACTCTCCCCGCGAGTTTTCCCGGTAGAGGCCATTAAAACAGGTCTTGTTCAGATACAGCAGGCGGGCAGCCCGTTGCGCCGGATCTTCAAATCGAGCCGCGCGGATGGTGTAGTAATAATCCCGGCTGTGGTGGGCTTGGTGGTGGCTGAGCAGGGCGATAAGCTCCTCCACGTGATCCCGCACGCAGCGATACACATTCACCAGCTCAGGGTTGATATCCGACAAAACAAAGTGTCGAGAACCCGATGGGATCCCTTGGGCCAGATGAAAAAAGACCGCTCCACCCCCCAAAAAGGGCTCGTGATAGGTGTTCCAGGCGCGAGGAAAAAAGGGTTCGTATTGGCTGAGCAGTTGCCCTTTTCCCCCTGCCCATTTTAGGAAGGGACGCGCTTTAACGGCTGGCTCCGCTGGGGTGGGTTCGCAGGAGTCGGGTACAGGGTTCCAGAGTTCTTCCCGCCGCAGAGCACGCCTATGTCCAAGAGAACAAGGGTGGATCATCGTTGGTTCAGTGATCTGGATTCTCTTCCAGCAGCTTTTCTAGCGTCTCGATCCAATGCTCTAGCTCCTCCAGCGCCTGCAACACTCCCCCTGGGTCGCTCAGATCTGCCTGCAGCAGCTGGGTGGTTTCTTCCAAAGTCAGGGATCCGGGCGGGCTGGCCAACCAACGGAGGTAGTGGGGCAGAAAGTTGCGCGGAGAACTGTGATAGCGGCGGTGACAGGCCAAGGCCACCAGGCTGGCAAGGCTGGCCTGATAGGCACTGAAGGGGCGGAGAAACAGCTCCGGCATCCCCACCCAGTAGAACTGGTGTTCCGGCAACAGTTCCACCGCATCTCCGCACAGCTCCTGACACAGCTTCAACCACTCTTCGCTCACCCAGGAGGAGTAGGTTACACCGTTTTCCCATTCGGGGAGCCCCGACCGATAGAGAATCAGCTCCAGCCGACCGATCAAACCCTGGTAAAACACCGCCTGCAACTGGGCTTCCAGATGATGTATCAACAGGGCCTGGGCCAACTGGAGGCTGCCGGAGCGTTCCCGCCAGCGCTGCGGAGCAGTTTGCCCCTCTGGGTCGTAAAGAGCAGGCCTGCCCATGCGAGGGGATCCCACTGCTGAGGCAACCAGGTGATCCAGGAGTATTTGCTGCAAAAAGACGGTGTGAGCCTGCACCCCCCACGCTCGCGGCAGCAGTGCGGAACTCCCCTGCATCTCCTCCAGATCCAGCCAAACTTGGGGATCCTCAGGCCGGAGCCGCTGGCTGATGATAGCAAGAACCTTCAACAGGAGCTCGCTCCCGCCGGATCCCGTTTCTCCCGACCTGGGCGAGAACTCCGTTTCGCCGGGGCGAAAGGCTGCGCCCGCTGCGCGATTGGGCTTGTCTGCCTCGATTGCCGAGCCGACTTCTAGCAGCCAGGGTTTGGCCTGGGCCGCACACTCGGGGCAGAAGTCCTGCAGGGCTGCCCAGATTAGAGAGGTGGCCTCAGCAGAGGTCAGGGGCGGCACGGGATCCCGCCAGGGCGCACGCAAGTCGCAGATGCGAATGGAACGCCCCATGTTTCGGCTTTTGAGGCGGTAATAGCGCTGGAACAGATCCAACCGATCGCGGATCCCTTCCAGGAGGTTCTCCAAAAAAGTTTGAGTCAGGCCGTGGCGGGCCAGATACAGGTCGGCAGCAGAGTCATAGCCCCGCCATTGGGCCTCCCACAGGTGGTCGCGGATCAGGGTGCTGAGGATAAACCCACCCAGATCTGCATGGGCCTCCAGGTGTTGGCCCAGCCGCTGATAGGCCACCCAGCGGATCTCCGCGCTGGCGTGAGTTTGTAAGCTCTGCAGCTGGACAAGAGTGTGCTCTGGGAGCGCGGCAGGCGAGTTCAGGGTCACTTGCCACAACTGCCGCCAAGCTAACCTTCCTGTTGGGTACTGTTGGTGGAGCAGGCACTCCAGAGGCTCCGGTTGTTGGTGACCCCGCTGCTGCAGGAGGCGACACAAAAACTGGCGAAAGGGGCGCAGCTCCGGCTCGGCACAAGCAGCGGCCAAGGGATCCGAGGGCCGATCCTCTCGCTCCTGCGGCGTCTCAGCTGCGGGTTCGCCGAGGGGAACGGCGGTCAGGGATTGCAGTTCCAGGGGGAAAAACAACAGCTGGCTCTGCAGGGAGATGACCCGCTCCAGATCCCTCCAGCTGGGGTCTGCCTTCGTCCAGGCCATCTCTGGTTCGGCCTCAGCCGGGATCGCTGTTGGAAGGCTGCTGCTCTCGCAACCCTCGGCAAGATGGGCTGCCAGGGCGAGCGCCTGCGTCAGCTCCGACAACTCCTGCAGCGCCACCGCCAGCTCTGGCGGGCTGAGCTGGACCACCTGCCCTCGGTAGCGCTGGGCAAACTGCTGCACCTGCTCCTCCAGTTCATTCCAGGTTAGGGCGCGCTTTTTCCCAGAGCCAGAGAAACGCTCGAAAGGGGGTTCAGCAGCAGGAAAGACCACCGGCATCAGCCTCCTAGAGATGGGGTCGTCCCTCTGTTGGCTTGTCGGCAGAGGGGTGTGCCCGCCTTTTGACCTCTGCCAAAGGGCAAATGGCTGGGGAAATCTGGGTTGGAGGTGCAGGCTGCGATCAGAGGGATCCGGATCCCTGCTATCCCCCCCTGGGGGTTCCCATCCTGGTCAGAACATAGCCTCACCGCTGCTGTGCTGCGCAAAGGCGGCAGCAACAGCCAACCCAAGCCTGAGCCATTCGGCAAGCTCGGATCCGGGATCCCGCATTCATTAAAGACTGCGACTGCGAAAACCGACGTGCCTCCTTTGGGGCAGGAAAAACCTGAGATGATTGTGACATTCTCCTTGGGCAAATGCAGCCGGCAGCGTGGGGATCCCAATTTCGGCCAGGATACGTGTTGGGACAGAATAGGCCTGCGGCCACTTGTGCAAAGGGTAAAAGAACTATCCGAGGGAGGTGACTGCATTGTTTGCCCAAGTCACTGCTGCCGCTCTGCTGGGACTCCGGGCCGTGCAGGTTACGGTGGAGGTGGATGTGGGCGGTGGCTTGCCCCAGATCACCTTAGTGGGACTGCCCGATACTGCCGTTCAGGAGGCCAAAGAGCGAGTGCGGGCGGCGATCAAGAACTCCGGCTTTGCTTTACCCCAGCGGCGGATCATCGTCAACTTGGCCCCTGCCGATCTGCGCAAAGAGGGCCCCAGCTTCGATCTGCCCATTGCCATCGGGATCTTGGCGGCCTCCGGGGTGATCGAGGGGGAAGCGCTGGCCAACACCCTGATGGTGGGGGAATTGGCCCTAGACGGCACCCTACGCCCGGTGGCCGGGGTTCTGCCTATTGCCGCCAGCGCTGCCGAGATGGGGATCCGCCGCCTGGTGGTACCCCAGGAAAATGGGCCGGAAGGAGCGGTGGTGCAAGGGATCCAAGTGTATGGGCTGCCCTCCTTGGCGGCGGTGGTGAACTGGCTGCAGCACCCGAACGGGGTTAAGCCGATCCAGATCCAACCGCAACAGATGGTGTCGGCCAATTTGGAATCCCCTCTGGACTTGGCGGACGTAAAAGGACAAGAACACGCCCGGCGGGCCTTGGAGATAGCGGCAGCCGGCGGGCACAACCTGTTGCTGGTGGGCAGCCCGGGAGCGGGCAAGACCATGCTGGCGCGGCGACTGCCCGGCATTCTGCCCCAGCTGCAGTGGGAAGAGATGTTGGAGATCACCCGCATCTACTCGGCAGCCGGCCTGTTGCGGCAAAATCTCCACCTGGGTGGACAAACCGCCTTGATCACCCAGCGGCCCTTTCGCGCTCCCCACCATTCGGCTTCGGCAGTGGCGCTGGTGGGTGGCGGCCCCTACCCCAAGCCCGGGGAAATCTCGCTGGCCCACCATGGCATCCTGTACCTGGATGAGCTGACGGAATTCCGGCGGGAGGTGCTGGAGGTGCTGCGCCAACCCCTGGAAGATGGCAAAGTCACCATCTCCCGCGCCCGCGTTTCCCTGGAGTTTCCCGCCCAAACCACCCTGGTGGCCTCCACCAACCCCTGTCCCTGCGGCTTCTACGGGGATCCCGTTCACCCCTGCACCTGTACGCCGCAACAGCGGGAGCGCTACTGGTCCAAGCTCTCCGGCCCGCTGCTGGATCGCATCGACCTGCAGGTGCGGGTCAACCGCCTTAAGCCGGAAGAAATTGTCCGCGCCCAGGGCGGCGAATCTTCCCAAGCGGTGCAGCGGCGGGTGGAGCGGGCACGACAACGGCAGCGGCAGCGCTTTCAAAACGAGCCTGGGATCCACTGCAACGCCCAGATGCAATCCCGCCACCTGCGGCAGTGGTGCTCCCTTTCGGATCCCTGTCGCAAGCTCTTGGAGAACGCCATCCAAAAGCTGGGCCTGTCTGCGCGGGGGAGCGACCGCATCCTCAAGGTGGCCCGCACCATCGCCGATCTCGAGGGCGCGGAGGCCATTGCCCCCACCCACATTGCCGAAGCGATTCAATACCGCAGCCTGGATCGCGCTCGGCTGTAAAGCCCAAGCGCTCGGCGCCGCTGACGCGACCACCCCCAGCTCCCCTCCCAGATAGGGTTTCCCTCACTGCCAGAGCTCCGGCCTGCCCTACGGGATCCCACCCCCTGTTTTGTCGGGAAAAAGCTGTCCCCCCTGCACCTGAAGGATTTGGGCGGCTTTGAGCCAGCCGGCGTCAAAGGATCCCAGGTGGGTGGTGGTAACCAAGGTTTGCACGCGCTCCTGAATGGCTTCCAAGAGTTGGTTTTGCCGGTGCAGATCCAGCTCGGCCAGCACATCGTCCAACAGCAGCAAGGGCGGATCCCTGACCACCTGCTCGATCAGCTCCAGCTCCGCCAATTTCAGAGCCAAAACCAGAGTGCGCTGCTGGCCTTGGGATCCATAGGCGCGGGCGGCAACTCCGTTAATGCACAGCTCCACTTCATCCCGATGGGGGCCCACCAGAGAGCTGCCCAGGGAGTGTTCGGCGGCGGCTTTGGCGCGGATCTCGGCCAAAAACTGGGCTTGGATCACTTCGGGGCTGGCCTGGGGATCCGGCAGGGGCACTTGGGGTCGATAGGTAAGGGTCAGGGTTTCCCGTCCACCGCTAATGACCCGGTGCCAGTGAGCAGCCAAAGGCTCCAGCCGTTGCAGCAGCCGGGCGCGGCGGCGCATAATTCGGCTACCGGTGGTGGCCAGTTGGGCATCCCAGAAGGCCATCTGCGAGAACTTGTCGCCGGCAGCCGCGGGATCCTGCTTCAAAAGGGCGTTGCGCTGCCTGAGGATCTGGCGATATTGCTCCACCAGGCCGAGATAAACCGGCTCCAGTTGCAGCAACACCCCGTCCAACCAATGGCGCCGCGTCTCCGGAGCGCCCCGCACCAGCTCCAGATCCAGGCTGGAGAACACCACGGCATTCACCTGTCCCAAAAAGTCCGCCTGGCGGCGCAGCACCTGCCCGTCCACCTTCAGGGATCGCCTGCCGCTGCTGCGCAGCTCCATCACCAGCTCATGGGCCACACCCAGCCGTTCAACCGTGGCGGCAATCTGGGCTTGTCGCTCCTCTTGGTATACCAGCTCCCGATCCCGGCTGGCCCGCCGCGAGCGCAAGGTGGCCAACAGCTCCACCGCTTCCAGCAGGTTGGTCTTGCCCTGGGCGTTCTCCCCCACCAGGATGGTTTTGGGCGCGTCAAAGGTGATCTCTTGATCCCGGTAGTTGCGAAAGTGGCGCAGGTGCAGAGAACGCAGGTACACTAAGGGCAGATGTAAAGACGCGATCAATATCTAACCAAGAACAGCCCCCGCTTTGGGGGCTTTCACTTTAACCCAACTGCAGCAGGGGCAAGAGAAGGTAGAGGGGTTAAACCCGAAGACTCAGCCAGCAGGGATCCCCTCTATCCCCAGTTCCGGGTAGGCCAGATCAGCGCCTGGTCAGGGCAGCCACCCCTCCGAGGCGCTCAGCCGCCAACAGATGGAGGGCAGCGCGGGCGGAGTAGCGGGCAGCTTTGCTACGGCTGTAGTCGGCGAAGGTGTAGCTGCTGGGATCCGTACTTACGTCGCCCAACAGGTTCTGCACTTGATTCTGCAGGTCAGAGACGCTGCCGGAGTTGATGTTGGCGAAGGCCATCTCCGCTTGCAGCCGGCTGAGGTACTGATACATTTACGCTGAACACTGCTGAACATCACTGTTCAACTATGCAGCGATAGCATTCTGTTTGTTTCCATTCGCGTTAGCGGGACGGAGTCCAAACAGAATGGCGGTATCCCGCAAAGCTTTGAGTAGAATACCCAAAGCGCAGTTTCCGTGTCGTCTTACTACCAATTTTCTGCTTTGCTTTGGCTACCATGTTGGCAGACTCGAAAGTAAACAGAAAGATCAACTGGTAGTAATCCGTACTGAACATATTATACATTATTTTCAGTATAGTTGAGCTTATTATTGACTAGAGTCATGCTCCTGAGCCCGGAAAGGGGCCTCGAAGAAGGAACGGCCAGGGCGGCCCATGAAACCCAGCTCCGCTTCGTAGAGAACTTTGGCTGCTTTGGCTAAGTTTTCCGCTGCTTTGGCCTGCTCGCGGGCGGCGAAGAAGTTCCCCGCCTCAAGTGAGGCTTGGGCGTTGGTGAAACTCTCCTGGCCGTGTTCCAAAAGGCGGGCAGCCTCTGGGGAAGACCCCCGCTGAGAGAGGAAGCTGGCTTCGGCCAGGTGTCGCTGCGCCTTAGCCAGATCGCGGCTGGCTGGCTCAAGATCCCGCGGGCGCTGCCAAGTTGGCAGTACCTGAAGGGGAGCTGTGGCTTCAGGAGCAGAGCGTCTGCCCCGCTGGGCTTGCGCCGGGGATCCCAGCACCAGGGGGGCGAGCAGAACCAAAATCGGCAGAGAACAACCCAGAGCGCGAGCAAAAGAGGAACGAATCGTCATTGGTCATAGACTCCAATCGACAGGACAAGCCGGTTTGGGTTATCGCGGCTCATCTTGAGAATGGCAGAGAAAAATGACGTGAAGATGACAAGGGCAGCTCTACCGTAAATATCGATCCCTCTCCCACTTGGCTGGCCACTCGCAGGGATCCCCGATGGGCGGTGACGATCTGCTGGGCCAAGGCCAGGCCCAGACCGAACCCACCCGTATGGCGAGCACGGGTTTCATCCACCCGGTAAAACCGCTCAAACAGATGGGGCAGATGCTCGGGGGGAATGCCAATGCCTGTATCCTTGACGTGGAGGTAAGCGCGCTGGCGCTGGCTTTCCAGGCTCACCTGCACTGTGCCGCCTGCAGGGGTGTACTGCAGGGCATTGCGCAGTAGGTTCTCGATGGCCTGCCGCAGCAGGGCAGCGTTCCCCCGCACAAGCCAACCCCCAGAAAGATCCGTCTCAGGCAGGTGGCATTGCCAGTGAAGGCCAAGGGCCTCAGCTTGGGGGCGGTATTGCTCGCTCAGCTCCTGCAACAGCGCTCGCAAATTCAGAAGCGGCAGATCCTCCAGGGGCAGGGATCCCTGCTGGCGGGCCAACTGCAGCAAGGTATCGATCAGCACGCTGAGGCGGCGGGCACCGCTC
Organism: Thermostichus sp. OS-CIW-26; assembly: GCF_054058395.1. Classification (NCBI taxonomy): domain Bacteria; kingdom Bacillati; phylum Cyanobacteriota; class Cyanophyceae; order Thermostichales; family Thermostichaceae; genus Thermostichus; species Thermostichus sp. OS-CIW-26. The sequence continues at coordinate 14,806 of NZ_JBSSAG010000001.1, forward strand.
ACCACCTTTTCCAGGCGAGGTTGAGCTTGTTCCGGGGCCAGCAGAGCCATTTGAGCATTGCTCATCAGGGCGGCCAGGGGGGCGCGCAACTCGTGGGAAGCATCGGCAGTGAAGCGTTGCAACTGCTCGTAGGAGCGACGAATCGGCTGCATCGCCAGCCCCCCCAAGATCCAGCCGGCCCCGCCGATCAACGCCAGCGTCAGCGGGATCCCGATCCCCAACCCCCAGCGCAAGCGACCCAGGGTAAGTTGCAGCGGTTCCAGGGGCACCGCCAGTTGCAAGTAGCCCAGTAGCTTTTCCTCCTGCTGCACCGGCAGCGTGAGCTGGCGCAACAGTAAGCCGCTCTCTCCTTCCACCGTTTGGAAACCCAGTTGGAGATGGTGAGGCGGGCCATCCAAGTCAAACAGCTCCAGAGGAGGCCGGGATCCCGTGTACTGGCGCAGGGATCCCAAGCTTTCCCTTCCGGTGCCGGGAGCAGGATCGAACCAGCGCACATAGGCCAAGTGATGGTCGAGGGGTTGGGTTTTCCCCCCCAAAAAGGGCACCTCGTTCAACACCAACCGCCACTGCCCCTGGCGCAGCTCGTACTTAATGGCTGCCGCCATGATCCCGGCCTGAACCTGCAGCTCCTCGTCAAAAGCCTGCAACTGGTTCTCCACTTCCAAGCGGTAGAAGACGGCGGCAAACACCAGCAGGATCCCCCCCATGACCCCGGCAAAGCTGCGGGCCAAGCGACGGCGGCTGTGGTGAAACACCAGGGATCCCGTCCCTCTTGTCGCAGCCTTCTGCCCCAGGTGCGGCTGAAGGGGGTGTGCCAGGGAAACCCAGTTCCAGCCCAGCCATGGGAGAGAATGCTTGTGTTCAGCTCTTTTCACCTCCATCGCCACCCCCTAGAAACTGCTTTCATGGGTTCTCTTCTGGAGAGGCTATGCGCAGCCGGTACCCCTGGCCATACACCGATTCCAGCCAATCTTGGGCCTCCACCTCTTTTAACCGTAGCCGCAACCGCCGCACCAACGCAGCCACGGCATTGCTCTCCGGCTCACAGCCCCATTCCCACACCGCCTGCTCGATCTGGCCCCGACTGAGCACCTGGTTGGGATGGCGCATCAGGTATTCCATCAATTGAAACTCCTTGCCCGAAAGCTGTACCTGCCTCCCCTGCCGCTCTAGGGTCAGGCTGGCCAAGTGCAAGTGCAGGGATCCCAGGCTGAGGCTGTCTCCTTGCCATTGGGGGGAACGGCGTCCCAAAGCCCGCACCCGTGCCAGCAGCTCCACCAGATCCACCGGCTTGACCAAATAGTCGTCCGCCCCCGCATCCAACCCCTGCACCACATCCGATGTTGCGTCTTTGGCAGTTAACATCAGCACCGGCGCACATCCCCCCGATTGGCGGTATTGCCGACAGAGCTGGATCCCGCTTGGCCCCGGCAGCATCCAATCCAAAATCAGGAGATCATAGGCTTTCTCCTCCATCAGCCAGGCAGCCATCTCCCCTTCCTTGGCACAGTCAACCACGTGGCCGCACTTGGACAGGGCAGCCTGTAAAGGCTCCAACTGTTCCGGGTCGTCCTCCACCAGCAAAATTCGCATCGTCCTGTGCGCCGTTGACCAAGACGGCCAGTTCCCACTGCCCAGGCTAGGATGGAGCACGGAAATAGCCCTCTGCAAGGGAGAGAACAACGGTGGGGTGGCCCAAAATCCATCGGTGGCAAGATCTAGGGTTTGATTTTTGGCTGGTGCTGCCCTTGGCAGGGCTTCTTTTTGTGGCGGGGGGAGAGTGGGTGACGGGCCAAGCGCTGAGCCGTCCTCGCCGGCTAGAGCAACCTTTGGCGATTCGCAGCCAGCAACAAGCCACCTTGGCTCTGGATATTCTTTCCATTCAGGCGGAGATCCGCCGCTCCCGTGGCTACACCAAGGTGGAGGTGACTACCACCAATCCCCACCTGCGCAAGCTGGAATTTGAATTTCCACAACTGGATCCAGACCAGGTGTCGGCTCAGATTGCCCAAGAGCTTGGCCTTGCTCCCGAGCAAGTGCAGCGCCTGACCCGCTATAGCTTGGACTAGAGCATGACTCTAGTCAATAATAAGCTCAACTATACTGAAAATAATGTATAATATGTTCAGTACGGATTACTACCAGTTGATCTTTCTGTTTACTTTCGAGTCTGCCAACATGGTAGCCAAAGCAAAGCAGAAAATTGGTAGTAAGACGACACGGAAACTGCGCTTTGGGTATTCTACTCAAAGCTTTGCGGGATACCGCCATTCTGGTTGGAAACAAACAGAATGCTATCGCTGCATAGTTGAACAGTGATGTTCAGCAGTGTTCAGCGTAAATGTATCAGACACTCCAAGTCCGTTCAAAAAATGCGGGCTAACTGCTCGCAGGCAACTCTAATTTTCTCCAAGCTACCGGGATTGACCAAGCCGTAGTAGTCAAATCCATAAACTTTCCCAGTTTGGACGGCTTGCAACCGATTCCAAAAGGGGCGGGAACGGAAAAACGCCAAGGGATCCGCCGCCTCCGGGTTGACCACCAGCAGAACTTCTGGGTTGGCTTCCAGGATGCGCTCTGCCGAAAGGGTGACGTAGCCCCGAAAAGGCCCTTGGCTTTGCAAGGTAGCGGTGAGATTGTCCGCGCCAAAGCGTTCCAGCAGATCCCCGGCCCAGCTTTGCCGGTTGGGAGAAAGAATCGGCTGGGTGCCCACCAAGAGCAAGGTTTTGGGTCGAACGCGGGGCAGTTCCTGGGGCAAAAGGGATCCATACTGCCGCAGCAAGGGATCGGGATCCGCCCCCAAAGCAGCAGCCAGGGTGGCAATCGTCTCTTCCAAAGCAGCCCAACTGTCCACGCGGGTGAGGTAGGTGGGGATCCCCAGCTCCTGCAGCCGTTCTGCCAGAGCCTCGTGAAAGCCACTGGCCCCCACCACCCAGTCCGGTTGTAGGGCCACAAGCTGCTCCAGGTTGGGTTGGTTGCCCAGCCCCAGGCGGGTCAAGCCTTGGAAGCGGGGATCCTCCTCCAACAAACGACCGGCAGGGATCCCCACCAACCTATCGGGGGCCAAGCGATAGAGGATATCGGCAGTCAAGGTGGTGAGGCTGGCTACCCGACGAAAAGGACTCTGTCTCGCTGACAGGAGTGGCTCCTGAGGGATCCGACCTTGGGCTTGGGCCAAACGCCCCATTCCCCAGGCCCCCACGCTGGCCAGACCAAAGGCGAACAGTTGACGGCGAGAAAGACGAGACAGCATAGACAATCTGATACATTTACGCTGAACACTGCTGAACATCACTGTTCAACTATGCAGCGATAGCATTCTGTTTGTTTCCATTCGCGTTAGCGGGACGGAGTCCAAACAGAATGGCGGTATCCCGCAAAGCTTTGAGTAGAATACCCAAAGCGCAGTTTCCGTGTCGTCTTACTACCAATTTTCTGCTTTGCTTTGGCTACCATGTTGGCAGACTCGAAAGTAAACAGAAAGATCAACTGGTAGTAATCCGTACTGAACATATTATACATTATTTTCAGTATAGTTGAGCTTATTATTGACTAGAGTCATGCTCCAAAACAATTCCCAAACAGCAATCAATTGAGGGTGAACTGGATGGGCACCACCACCCAAGACTCGATGGGGGCGTTGTTTCTCAAGGCCGGGCTGAATTCCCACCGCTGCACCGCCTCCTGCGCTGCCCTATCCAGGGCGGGAAACCCACTGGAAGAGGCGATCTCCACCTGCTGCACCTGCCCCTGGGCATTGACCTTGGCCCGCAGCAGCACCTGCCCCTGTTGGCCGAGACGGCGAGCTTGAGGAGGGTAGGGGGGCGGAGGATTGCGACCGGGGATCGGGCGGGCCAGGATGTCCGGCTGGGGGTTGGCAGCCACTGTCGGTGGGGAGGAACTGGGGGTGGCAGGTGTTGGGGCAGAGGAATGGGGTTGGGCTGCACCTATACCGCCAGGTGTCCCAGTTTCAGGATCCCTTGGCCCCAATCTGCTCTCGCTGCCGGGGGAAGGCGGAGCGGGGGCAGTCTTTACGCTGGAACGGATCCCTTGGATCAAGGGGGTAAAGCGGGGCAGAGGGGTGCTTGAGGTAACCGGGGCGGAGGTGAGTGGAGTCGCTGTAGAGGTGGGGGTAACCGCCGGAGTTGGGGTGGGCTGTTGTGGCGGAGGAGTGGGTTGCGGGGTGGCTGTCGGTAATGGGGTCAGTGGAGGAGTAGGGGTGGGTTCTGGCTTTGCCGTGGGAATGGGTGTAGGGGTCGGTGGAGGCGTAGGAGTCGGAGTTTGCAGGGCCAGCAAAGATTCAGCCTCCGGGATGGCTGGCATCTCGATCTCTTGGGGCACAGGCTCCGGTGGGGATAGATCGTCTGCAGGGGGCGATTCCGGGGCCGGGCCGGGCGGCTCTGCTGTTGGCTCTGGTGGGAGAGATTCTATGGATTCTGAATCCGGTTCGAGCAACTGTGGCTCGGGATCCTCCAGCAAAAGCGTGACTGGGATCCGGAGTTCTGCGTCTGATAAAGGCCGGGATCCCCACCAAGCCAGCCCCAGCAGCGCCATCAGGTGCAAGAGGAGGGAAATCAACCCCTCCCGGCGCAGCGGTCGGGGATCCCTGGCTCGCAGGTGGAGGACGGTCCCCGGCGGATCTTCCCCCTCCTGGCAAGCTGTCCAGAGGGCAGCCCAGCTATAGCCGGCCACCCAAGCCTCTTGCAGCAGCTCCTCGGCACACTCCAGCCAGCCGCTCTCTCTTGCGCCAGCCCAAAGCCACAACGCCAACCAAGCCAGCCCCGCCTCCCAGGCCATGCCCGCCTGCTGCCAATACCACCCCTGCAGTCGCCACAAAAGCTGGGGACAGGACTTCCGAAGAAGAGAGAGGGATCCCTTGGGGGTGCGGGCAGGTGGCTCGGCAAGCATCGGTTAGAGCAGGATCCAGAGTAAACACGGCCTCAGGTCTTGGCCCCTAAAACCGGGTGGAAAAACTGAGCGCAGCATGCCGTCCCGGCTGGGCCCGCCGTTCCACTTCAGGGCCGACAAAGAGAGAGCGGGTTTCGGAGTAGAGAAAATACTTTTCATCAAAGAGATTGAACACCCCGAAATTCAATTGCCAGTTGTCGTCCAGGTTGTAGTAGCCCAGCAGATCCACCACGGTGTAGCCCTTGGGCACAAACGGAATTTGAGGTGGAGCGTTGGGGTTCGGTTGCACTACCTCCCGTTGCGGGTCGCGGGGATCCGCCACCAGCGTGGCCACCAACCTGGCTCCCCAGATCTGGCTGGGATCGTCGTAGTGCAGTCCCAGTACTGCCGTCAGTGGCTCAATGGAAAGGAGGGGTTTGTTTTCGGTGAGGTTGTCCCCCACCGCCCAGGCAAAGCTGCCATTGAGGCTCCAGCCGGTCAAATCGGGGCTGAAGAAGTACTGCCCGGTGGCTTCTACACCATAGATGCGGGCCCGACTGACGTTCTGGCTCTGAAAGAGAGTCACCGGTGGAGGTGGCGGGCTCCCTGGCGGGCCGGGGGGTGAAGGCTCGGATCCCACCTCCCGGAAAGCCTCGATAAAGTCGTTGTAGGTGTTGTAGTAGGCGGCCAAGCTAAAGCTGGCCTGGGGGTAGATCCCCCGCAACCCCACTTCAAAGCCTTGGCTGGTTTCCGGTCGCAAGTTGGGATTGGAAAGGGTGCGGTAGCGGAAGAAGGGGCTGACCAGGTTGGTGAAGCCGCTGTTGATTTCGTTGTACTGAGGGGCCCGAAAACCGGTGTTGTACTGGGCCGTAAAGGTGAGGTTGGGATTAATCCTCCACACCAGGCCCACCTTGGGAGAAATGGCATCGGCAAACAGGCTGGCGGCTTCTGCCCCACTTTTCAAGAAGGCTTCGTCAGGGCTGGGGGTGAGGCGGTAGGTGTCGTAGCGGATGCCGGGGATGAGGGTAAAGTTGCCGCCCCCAAAGTCGATCTCATCTTGCAAATACAGCCCAAAGCGCACGGTATCGGAGTCGGGAAAATCTTTGGTGGGAAAAGTGTCCGGGGGGATGTTTTGGGTGACTGCCCCGGTCAGCAGGTTGGTTTGGAAGCGGTTGCGGGGACGTTCGTTGCGGGTGGTGGAGATCTCCATTCCATACACCAAGCGGTGGGAGAGATCCCCGGTTTGGAAGCGGCTCTGGGCCTGTACGCTGGCTCCCAGAATGTTGCTGACCAGCTCGTTGAAGGTATCCCGACGCACAGGCACGGGCCGACCTTGTACCGTGAGGGTGCGTTCTTCCACGCTGGGCTCCTGGGTGCGGGCCGGCTGGTAGTAGATCTGGACGGTGGCCAGCTCAAAAGCGGGGGTATCGGGGTTGGCGTAGCGATATTCCAAACTGAGGCGGCTGCGCTCGGTCTCAATGGTCTCCCTGAAAAAGCGGATGCCGGGATCCAGGTTGCGGGGCGAAAAGGTGGTGGTGGTGCGGTTGTTGAAGTATTCCGCCGTCAGGGTGAGGCTGTCAAAGGGACTGAAGCGATAGACCAGCTTGGCCAGAACATTGTCTCCCTCCACCGTCTGCCGATCCTTGAAACTGGGATCCGCCTGGATATCCGGCTCTCTGGCGTCGCGGCGAGTGTAGATGAGCAGGGCCTCTAAGTTATCCTGCCGACCCGCCAAGCTGAGGGTGTTGACGTACCCTTGGTTTTTGCTGTCGTACTGGCTGGACAGGCCCACATGGCTGTCCCGTTCCCCCAGCAGATCGGCTGGATCCAGGGTGGTATAGGTCACCACACCCCCCAGCGCGTCGCTGCCGTAGAGGGTGGAGGCGGGGCCGCGGATAATTTCTACAGTTTTCAGGGTCTCCAGCTCAAAGGTATCCCGGCCAATGGTGAAGGGGCCGAAGGAAAATCGCTCCGGCTGGCGGATCCCATCCACCTGGATCAGCACCCGGTTGGCGTCGAGGCCGCGGATGTTGAAGTCCTGCAGGCCGTAGCGAACGCTGCGCCGCACGCTCACCCCCGGCTCGTAGCGCACCAGATCCTGGATGTTCTGGATAAGCTCCTGCCGCAGGCGCTCCCGGTCGATGACGGTGATGGTGGCCGGGGAGTCGGCCAGGGTGCGCTCGGTGCGGGTGCCGGTGACCGTAACCTGCTGCAGGTTGAAGACGGGGGTGCCCTGCCGCAGCACTTGCAGATCCGCTTGCAGCCGCTCCACCTCCGCCTGATCCCCCCGCCGGCGGGCAGCTTCGATCTGGGCTTCTAGCTCGCGAATCTGCTCCTGGATGGTGGTGGCTCCCCGAGGGGTGGCCTGGGCCAGCAAAGGAGTCTCAGGGATCCGGGCATTGGGCTGAGCCTGGGACAGGGATCCCCAGCCCACTCCCAAACTCAACCCCAAACTCACCACCCGCCACCAACGACCGTTCACGCGCATAACCTCTCATGCTCCTCGAAATCCACAACAGGGAAAATTCACTGCAAAACCGGACAAACCCTCCCTCAGCACCCTGACACCGGCAGGGAGAGGAGCCTTGCTGCCGCTGGAGCTGTGCTGCGCAGGGGGCAAAGCTGTGGCCCTACCGGAGTCGAGATCCACTCCACCTCCAGGCCAAACACCTGTCGCACCCGGCTGGGGGTCAACACCGCCAAGGGAGACCCCAGGGCCTGCATCTGGCCGGATCCCAGCAAGGCAATCTGCTCGCTGTAGCGAATGGCCAAATTCAGGTCGTGCAGCACCGTAACTACCGTCAGGCCCTGCTCCTGCTTCAGCCGTTGCAACAGCTCCAGCAGCTCCAGTTGGTGGCGCAGATCCAAAAAGGTGGTGGGCTCATCCAACAGCAACACCTGCGGCTCCTGCACCAAAGCCAACGCCAGAAAAGCCCGTTGCCGCTCGCCCCCCGAAAGGGTTTCCACCCGCCGCAGCGCCAGGGATCCCAGTCCTGCTTGCTCCAGAGCCCACTCCACCCGCTGCCGATCCGCCGGCGTCAACTGCCACGCCCACCAGGGCTGGTGGGGAGAACGCCCCAGACTCACCAATTGCCGCACCGTCAGCCCTGCCGGGATCCTCGGCTGCTGGGGCAAAAGAGCCAACTGCCGGGCCACCTGCTTTGGAGTGAGTTGAGTGTGCAGATCCCGACCGTCCAGGTACACGCGCCCAGCTTGGGGAATCAGAACCCGACTCAACAGCCGCAGCACCGTCGATTTGCCGGAACCATTGGGGCCGACAATGCTCAGCCATTCCCCCTGTTGCACGCTGAAGCTCACCTGTCGCACCACCGTCCGGGATCCGTAGCCCCCGCTCAAGTCCTCGACCTGCAGGATGGGCTCTCTCATCGCCCTGCCCCCTGCTGCCGCAGCAGCCAGCCGAAAAAGGGAGCCCCCATCACAGCGGTGACAATCCCCACCGGCAGCTCTATCGGGCCCAAACGGCTCAGGATGTCGGCACCGCTCAGCAGGGTCGCCCCTGCCAAGGCAGAAAGGGGCAACAGCCAGCGGTAATCGGATCCCACCCCCTGCCGCACCATGTGGGGCACCACCAAACCGACAAAGCCGATCACCCCCCCCACACTGACGGCGGTTGCCGCCAGCCAAGCCGCCACCAGACCAATCACCACCCGCGTCCGCGCCAGAGGGATCCCCAAGCTCACCGCCATCTCTTCCCCCAAGCTCAGCAGGTTTAAAGCCCGCGCCTGCCCCCATCCCAATCCCAAGCCGACCAGGATATACGCCCCGGCCACCTGCACCTCTGGCCAGCCCCGCCCGCTCAAGCTGCCGATCAACCAGGTGAGAGCCACCTGCACCCGGTCATCTGCCATCAACAACAAGGTGGAGCTAATGGCCCCAAACAGGGCGCTGACGGCCACCCCCGCCAAGATCAGCCGCTCCACCGCCAGTCCCGAGGGAGTACGCGCCAACCCGTACACCAACACGGTAGTCAGCACCCCGCCCACCCAAGCGGCCAGGGGCACCCAAGCCGTCCACTCTCCCAAGGTGAGCAACCCCACCGCCGCCAGGCCCGCCCCCGCCGAAATGCCCAGCAGGTAGGGATCCGCCAGCCCATTGCCCAGCATCCCCTGCAACAGGGCCCCTGCCATCCCCAGAGCCGCCCCCAGCAACTGGGCCAAGAGCGCCCGCGGCAGCCGCAACTGCCAAACAATCGTCTGCCGAATGGGATCCCCCTGCCCCCACAGGGCTTGCCAGAGTTCTGGGAAAGTCATGGGAACGGATCCCAAAGCAATCGAGACCAAAAGTACTAGGAAAATGAAACTCAATAGCAAACAGGTCAAACCGATTGGCGAGAGCAGCCGCTTTCTTTGCCCCCAGCCTCTGCCCCCCTCAACCTCTGTATACGGACACTCGCGATCGACCAGCACCGAGAAAACCTCTCGAGCTTTGCCCAGGAAGAGAGCCTTCTGAGGCCAAGAAACCCCCTCCGCCCGCAAGGGAGGGATGGAAAACTCAGCCAAGTTGGCCAGGCCTCCCTCCCGAGCTTTATTGAAAGTCAAACTCAACAAAACGTAGTCGCTAGAATAGCAAGGCTTCTTGGATGTTGCAAGTCAGTTTCAATAGCTTGTGCCTAAATTTCTCCCTCTTGCGCTTCAGGGCTTTTGGACAAGACCGGACAGCGCCTCTGCCCAGCCATTCAGACTTACCTCAGGGGGGATCCAACTACCCTGAGCGAGGTCATGGCAACCAACCGCGAAATGGGAATCAGGGGAGAAGGGCTGGGGAAACGTCTCAAACTTCATCTAGACCTGGATCTAAAATGGCCCAAGCTGGTCGGCCCGAGTTGGCTAGACTCCGAACCTTCAGCCCATTGCTTGCCCACGTTTTGATGCCATGAGTTCTTCCGCCGAGCCTACTTGGGATGCCTTAGAGGTGGATCCCGCCCTGCTCACCCCCATGATGCAGCACTACGTAGAGCTGAAGCGGCAATACCCGCACGCCATTCTGCTCTACCGCCTGGGGGATTTCTACGAGATGTTTTTCCAGGATGCGCAAGTGGTGTCGCGGGAGCTGGAGCTGGTGCTCACCGGGCGAGAGGCCGGAGCCATCGGCAGGGTACCCATGTGCGGGATCCCTTACCACGCCTTTGACCGCTATGCCGCCCAGTTGGTGGCCAAAGGCTATGCCCTGGCCGTCTGCGACCAGATGGAGCCAGCAGATCAGGCCAAGGGCTTGGTGCGGCGGGAAGTGACGCGGGTGATCACCCCTGGCACCGTCCTCGAAGAGGAGCTGCTGCAGGCGCGGCAAAACAACTACCTGGCAGCCGTCGTGCGGCTCAAAGGATCGAAGCAGGCTCCCTGCCGCTGGGGCCTAGCCTATGCGGATATCTCCACCGGCGAGTTCTGGGTGTGTCAGAGCGAGGGGCAAGAGCAACTGGAGCAGGAACTGGCCCGGCTGCAGCCGGCAGAGGTTTTGCTGCCCACCGAGGAGGGGCTGGGCCTGGGTCTACTGCGGCCCGGGGATCCCCAGAAGCCCCTGGGTCTCCCCAACCAATACGCCTATACCCTGCGCCCAGCCGAACCTTTTGAACTGGCGGTGGCGCGGGAGAACCTCATGCAGACCTACGGCCTGCGCTCTCTGGAAGGATTGGGCTGTGAGGGATTGCCTCTGGCGGTGCGAGCAGCGGGAGGGCTTTTGCACTACTTAGAAGAAACCCATTCGCCTCAGCGGTGCGTAGCACCAAAGACCCTGCTGCAGCCTTCTCCCCAGGGAGGCCACCCGCTCCTGCCTCCCCCGCGCACCTACCAGCTCACGGACTACCTCATCTTGGATGCCCAAACCCGGCGTAACTTGGAGCTCACCCAGACCATCCGAGAGGGGGCTTTTGTGGGATCCCTGCTCTGGGTGCTGGATCACAGCCGTACAGCCATGGGGGGGCGCACTTTGCGGCGCTGGTTGCTGCAGCCTTTGCGGGATCTAGAGCAAATCCGCCTTCGCCAAGACACCATCCAAGAGCTTTTGGAAAACCCTTCTCTGCGGGCCCGCCTGGGATCCCTTCTGGACTCTCTGTACGACCTGGAGCGGCTGGCCAACCGCGTCGGATCGGGCACCGCCAACCCGCGCGAGATGGTGGCCTTGGGATCCTCCTTGGGCAAACTGCCCCAGTTGGCCGAGCTGGTGGGGGAAGCCAAGACTCCCCTCTTGCAAAGCCTGCAACAGGTGGATCCCGCCCTGGTTGAGCTGGGCCAACGCATCGAGCACACCCTCCTGCCCTCCCCTCCCCCTGTGCTCACCGAGGGGGGCCTCATCCGAGCCGGCGTGGATCCCGAGCTGGACAGGCTGCGGCAGCAGGTGGAGCAAGACCGCCAGTGGGTTGCCCAGTTGGAAAAAAGCGAGCGCGACCGCACTGGGATCCCCACTCTCAAGGTGGGCTTCAACAAGGCCTTCGGCTACTACCTCAGCATCAGCCGCGCCAAGGCCCACCAAGTCCCCAAAGAGTACATCCGCAAGCAAACCCTGACCAACGAAGAGCGGTTCATTACCCCCGAGCTCAAAGAAAAAGAGGCCCGCATCCTCACAGCCCAAACCGACATCAACCAGCGGGAATACGAGCTGTTTGTGCAGTTGCGCCAAGAGGCAGGATCCCGGGCCGAAGCCATCCGCCAAGTGGCCCAGACCCTGGCTGCCGTCGATGCTCTGTTTGGCCTGGCGGAAGTGGCCGTGCAGCAGGGCTACACCCGTCCCGTAATCACCGAAGACCGCCGGCTGATCATCGAGGAGGGTCGCCACCCGGTGGTGGAAAAATCCCTGCCTCAGGGCCTATTTGTCCCCAACTCGGTGCAGCTGGGATCCCCCCACGGCCCCGATTTGATCGTCCTCACCGGGCCCAACATGTCCGGCAAGTCCACTTACCTGCGGCAAATTGGGCTCATCCAAATCCTGGCCCAGATGGGCAGCTTTGTCCCCGCGCGGCGGGCAGAGTTGGGCCTCTGCGACCGCGTATTTACCCGCATTGGCGCTGTGGACGATCTGGCTACCGGCCAGTCCACCTTCATGGTGGAAATGAACGAGACCGCCAACATCCTCAACCACGCCGGCGAGCGATCCTTGGTGCTGCTGGACGAGATTGGCCGAGGCACCGCTACCTTCGATGGCCTTTCCATTGCCTGGGCGGTGGCGGAATACCTGGCCACTCAGGTGCGCGCCCGTACGGTCTTTGCCACCCACTACCACGAGCTCAACCAACTGGAGACCTTGCTGCCCAACGTGGCCAACTTTCAGGTGGTGGTCAAGGAATTGCAAGATCGCATCATCTTCTTGCACCAGGTACAGCCTGGGGGGGCAGATCGCTCCTATGGCATCGAGGTGGGACGCATGGCTGGCCTGCCGCAGCCGGTAATCCAGCGGGCCAAACAGGTGCTGGCCTTGGTGGAAAAACACAGCCGCATCGGCCTGGGCTTGAGAAACCAAGGGAAAAACCGCCTCGCCCAAAAGAACTCCAAAAAAGAGCCCGCTCCCAATGGGATCCCCGACCCTGCCGTTGGGGATCAACTGTCTTTGATCCCAGCACCTCTCTCTCCCGATTGGCCTTAGACTCCCCTACCCCTAATCCAGATCCCGTTCTTGCAACCCCAGGGCTGCAGCCAGCCCATCCAGCTCATCCCGATGCCCCTCCACCCACAGGTGGGATCCAGAAGCCGTTGGCGTTCGTTCCCAGGACGAGAGCGGGACGGAGTCCTCGTCGGCTTCCTGCAGTTTCAGGCGGATTTGTTCCGGGCGTTGGTTGCGCTGCCGGTAGTACCAACCCGCCCAGGGAGAAGCCAGCACCACCATCCAGGGCCAAGCTCCCCACCCCGGCTCAAGGGTCTGCAGCACCAAGGCCAAACAGGCCAGTCCCGTCCCCGCCAGCCCCGTCAAAAAAAGGGCCAGCCCCACGCTAGCCTGACCCTGCCCTGCAAAGGTGGCGATCCCCTCGGCATCGGCGGACTGGAGACGATAGCCACGCCTTTCCAAGTGCTCCCGTAGAGCGGATCCCATTTCTTCCAGGCTGCGACTGCTAAAGTAGAGGCGACTCTCCACGCGATCCTTGCCCGCAGCTCGCAGAAAAAAGAATAGACCGATGGCCAATAGAGTCGTCAACGCCAAGGTTGAAACCTTTTCCCCCGTCAGCGGGGCTATGGCCAACTCAAGTGCCTGAGCAGAGCCCAGTCCGCCCAGAGGAAGGGGGTTGACCTGTTCGGGGAGTCTGGCTCCCCCACAGCTGGGTGGGATAGGTGAATGGGAACAGTTCATCGAATAGAATCGAATAGATTGGAATAGGCAAAGCAATTTACACGCTACCTTTGAAGTTTAGACCCTCTAGGATGGATGGGTTACTTCCCCCAAGGACGAGCTGCTGGGTTCACCCTGAGGGCAATACGCTTTTTCGCAGTGGCGGTGACGGTTGAACTGGGGGGATCCTACGCTGGCTCTCATGTCTCTGGGCTGAGAAATGCAACTATAATTAAGTTATGATAAGGGGCTCACGCTCTACCCGTTGCGTGATCCCTTCACTGCCACGTTAGCCTTTCTCTGTGGGGTAGGGGCATGAGGTCGGGTTGAGGAAGAGGTCAATGTGTGATTTTCCTCCGAATGCCGCAAGGCGTTGAGCAAAGGGGAACACTTAAGCTTAACCCGCTCCACATCGTTTACCATTCCTCTCTCAGCCCACTGAACTGCCTACCCCTGTCGCTACATCAGCAACACCCTACATGTCTAACTACGAACCTGAACTCAACGACATTTTGTTGGATGGCCCCGCCGATCTCCTCGAGGCTGCCGAAGAAGCAGAGGTGGATCTGGCCGATGGCGAGTTTCTGGAAGAGGAGCCAACCCGCCGCTCCACTGATCTGGTGCGCCTCTATTTACAAGAGATCGGTCGTGTTCCTCTGTTGGGGCGCGATGAAGAGGTGGCCCTGGCCCAAAAAGTCCAAGACTACATGAAGCTCTTGGATTTGCGCCTGCGCCTGCAGAAAGAGTTGGGACGGGATCCCACTCTTGCGGAATGGGTGGCTAAGGCCAACCAGTACCCCGAGTGGGCGCAACTGACCCCTGAAAAGCTGCAGCAGGTTCAGCGAATTGGCAAGCGTGCCAAAGAGCACATGATCAAGGCCAACCTGCGCCTGGTGGTGTCGGTGGCGAAAAAATACCAAAACCGCGGCTTGGAGCTGCTGGATCTGATCCAAGAGGGTACGCTGGGCCTGGAGCGGGCGGTGGAAAAGTTTGACCCGAAAAAGGGATACCGCTTCAGCACCTACGCCTACTGGTGGATCCGGCAGGGCATTACCCGTGCCATTGCCACCCAAAGCCGCACCATCCGCCTGCCCGTTCACATCACCGAGAAGCTGAACAAGATCAAAAAAGCGCAGCGCAAGCTCTCCCAGGAAAAGGGCCGCACCCCCACCATCGAAGACATCGCCTCCGAGTTGGAGATGACGCCGCCTCAAGTACGCGAGCTGTTGGTACGGGTGCCCCGCTCGGTTTCTCTGGAAACCAAGGTGGGCAAAGACAAGGACACCGAACTGGGGGATTTGCTGGAAACCGACGACATTTCCCCAGAAGAGACCATGATGCGGGAAGCCCTGCATCGCGATCTACAGCAGTTGCTCTCGGATCTCACCAGCCGCGAGCGGGATGTGATCCGCATGCGTTTCGGCTTGGGGGATGGGCGCACCTATTCGCTGGCGGAAATCGGTCGCGCCTTGGATCTGTCGCGAGAGCGGGTGCGGCAAATTGAGGCCAAAGCCCTGCAGAAGCTGCGTCAGCCGAAGCGGCGCAACCGCGTGCGGGATTACCTGGAAGCCATCAGCTAGTTCCGGCTTGCCCACTGGCTCCCCCGGCGTCCTACCCGTTTCCGCAGTTGGGCTGCTGCCCACTCCACTTCTGGGATCCGCAGGTAGAGAGCTCCGGCGGCGAACAAGCTTAGACCTAAACCCGCGGCCAGCCCGGCCCAAATGATGGCGGTGAGCAGGGGAGACCCCACAATCTCGTAGGAGCGCAGTTGGGTCCACAGCCAATGGCTCAGTCCCCCGGCCAGGACGGTGCTCCCCAGCAATGGCAGTAGGGCTTGTCCCATCTCCCGCCAAGGGATCCCTGGCAGGCGCTGGTGGAGGCGGATCCCCAGTCCGATCACGGCTATCAGGTTGACGCCGGCGGTGGCCAGGGCAATGCCCGGCGCTCCAAAAGCCTGCAAAAATAGAAAGTCCAGTAGGGCATTCAGGCCAATGGCCATGCTGCTGATGCGCAGAGGCGTAGCCCCATCCTCCAGGGCATAGAAGATCCGCACCAGCACATCCCGCAGCAGGTAACCGGTCATCCCCAGACCATAGGCCATGAGCAGGGCTGCCACCTCTTGTGTCACCTCCGGCGTAAAGCGCCCCCGCTGGTAGGCCACTTGGACAATGGGCTCGGCCAAAGCCACCAACAGCATCGACAGGGGCAGGGTCACAATTGCCGTAAGCATCAGCCCTTGGCGGATACGCTGGCGCAGCTCCGGCCAACGGGATCCATCCCCTGCCAACTGGGCATAGAGAGGCATCAAGGGCACCAGCACCATGTTGGAGAGGATCCCCAGCGGCGTTTGTACCAGAAGCTGGGCATATCCCAAGTTGCCGATGGTGCGATCCCCAGGTACGAAAGAGGCAAAAAACAGATCCACATAAACATTGATGTGGATCATCCCGGAGGAGATCACCGCCGGCAACATCAGCAAGCCCACCGCCCGTACCTGCGGGGATCCCCACTCAAAGCGCAGGCGCGGTCGCCCCAGCCCTAACCGCATCTGGAGCGGAACTTGGGCCAACCATTGGGCAATGGCCCCGATGAGCACGCCCCAGGCCAGCAAAGTTGGGATCCCCGTCCATCCCAGCGTGACCAGGATCCCGATCACCGCCAAGCTGGAGATCAGCGGGCTAAGGGCAGGCAAGGCGTAGTGTTCGGCAGCATTCAGCGCTCCAAAGCCGATGCCAATCCACCCCGAGAGCAAGGCCAAAGGGGCCATGATCCGCAGTTGCGCAGCGGCCAGAGCATGGACTTCGGGGCTGGCTCCCGGCGCATTCAGGCGCACCACCCAGTCCGCTCCCCACCAAAGGCCCAAGCTGACCAGCAGGAGCAGGCAGCCTACCAAGGTGGAAATGGATTCCAGCCAGGCAGCCGCATCCTCCCTGTCCCGATCCCGCTGCTTTTTGAGGACACTGACGATGGCGCTGTGAAAAGGGCCGTTGATCCCTCCCAGCAGAATCAACAGAAAACCGGGCAGGATGTAGGCTACCCCGAAGGCGCTGTACTCCGGCCCCGAGCCATACACTGCTGCAATCAAAGCTTGGCGAACGAAGCCTACGCCCTTGCTGAGCAAGGTCGCCCCGGCTACCAAGCCCGCCACCGACATCAACGAACGGGATGGCCCTGCTGAAGGAGATCCCCCAGGGATCTCTTCCTGAGTGGCAGACTCCTCCATTACCTTGTGTCCTGCACCCCAACCACTGCCTCAACAACAAACTGATCCCGGATCCCTCTTTGAATCCCAGGAGCCGCTTCCCATTATCGGGAATATCGAACCCTTCTGGGCAATTGTCGGGCATTAGCTGGATCCCTTGGGCAGGCAGCGAGCTTGTCAGGCCAACAGTTGCCGTTCCTGTTCCAGTTGCTGCAACAGATGCTCATCCCCACGGGCTTGAGCAGAACGGATGCGCTCCTGCAGCCGGTGCAGCAGGTTCCGCCGATGGGTTTCCTCGACCAAGGTCATGAAGTGCTTCCGAGAGGAGACAGCCGCTGCCGGGCTCCCTTGCACCTCAGGGATCCCTGCCGTCACCCTTGCTCCAGGATCGAGGGCAATACCTCGATAGGTGAGGGGGAAAGACTGAGGCAGCGCCACGGCTAGGGATTGAGCTGGCCAGCTCCACCCCAAACCCCGGTGCCGAGCGGGCACATTCTGACGGCTTTGAATTACCCCAGAGGGATGCACAAACTCATGGGCAATGCCTTGATAGGTCAGTTGCAAAGGACTCCGTCCCGCTAATGTGAACAGCAAGAGCCCAGAAGCACCACCGCTCACAGCAGCTCGTCGATCAGCCGCAGCACCTGCTGCAGCTCAGCACCGGGGATCTTTTGATGTTCTAGGTTGATCTCCACCAACTGTTTGAGGGCAAGGAGCTTCAGGTTGACCTCCACCGCCGCCGCCGCAATGGCCTGTGCTGCCGGCAAATAGCCACTGGCCCCCAAATCCAAAAGGGCAGCCCGCCGCAGATGGATGTTGTGGTGATTCAACACCGACAGCAGGCGCTGAGCAAAAGTCGGATCCCCGGTGAGACGATAGCAGGCCCGCGCCGCCGCACATTGCAAGCGAATGGAAGTGTGCTCTAGGTAGGGACAGATTGGCTCCAGAGCAGCGGTCACTTGCAGTTGTCCAAGAGCCTCGACAATGGCTTCTAGGGCGGCTTGGGCTTCTGTTTGCAGTCCTCGCTCCACACGGCGCAGCCCTTCCAGCAAAGCGGATCCCAGCTTTTCCACTTCGTCGGGATCCCTATGGAGGTTGTTGACAAAGGCAATCTCAACCAGCGCCTGGGCAGCCGCTGCCACCACTTGGCCATCGGAGCAAGACAAAGCCGCCTTCAGGGGAGGGATCCCGGCGAGGGATCCCAGTTTACCCAAAGCACGAGCAGCGTTGCGCCGCAGCGGATATCCCCCTTGAGCGGTGCGATCCGTTTCATCGGCCAGGGCCTCGATCAGGGCCGGGATCCCTTCGACGATGCGCATGCGCCCCAGCCACCAAGCCGCATAGTAGCGTTCCCCTGGATCCCCGTGGCGCAGCTTGGCGATTTGTCCAGCCGGGGTGAGATCCACCGACGGATTGGGATCCAGAGGAACAGCAGTGGTCATGGAATCGACAACGGAGAGGACACCGAGAAGGGATTAAGCGCTGCGGACACTGACGATCTTGGCGCCCGATTTGAGCAACCGCTGCATTGTCGCCGACAGTTGATCGGCAGAGACGAAGATCTGCTGGTTGGATTTGCGCACTCGGCTGGAAGTGGCCAGGGCCGAAGGCGGATTCAGCAGCCGGGTCACTTCCACACAGAACATGCGATCCGACTGGCCCGTTGGCGGCCCCAGGTGTTTGGAAATGGGGCTGGGCGGCAGCAGCCCCCGCACCCCAATGCGGCGAATGGCCGGGGTAAACCCGGTGGCCAAAGGCATCATCAAACGGGGTCTGGGCCCTTGGGAGCGGTCGTTGTTGGCGTAGCCCCCGTAGAGGGCGAAGAGATTGGTAAAGTCGCGGGTGGAATGGGCCTTGCGGTATTCAAACCCACGCGGGTAGGGGACGATGTTGTCTCCAAAAGCTTCCAGGTATTCTGGGCTGTCGATGTAGGAATCGATCTCCGCGCTGTGGCCGCCAGATTGGTAGATGTCCAAATGGCGGGCGATGTCTTTGGGGCTGGTGGGAGCGCGTCCCAGCAGATGCTTGAAATTGAGCTCGATGGCCCGGGTTTGCGAGTTGGGGTAGAAAAACCGCTTTTTGTAGGCTTCGGACTTGGCGATCCATCGCACAAACTCCCGCACCGTCAGGCTGCCCTGGCGCAGCAGCGATTCCGCACTGGCTAGCTCCTTCCTATCGGCCCCAAACAAATGGTCGTTGCCCAGCACCTGACGGTAGATGGCCCGCAGCACCGCATTGAGCTGATCCTGGCTGGCGTTGGGGCGCAACTCCAGTGGGGTGGTCTCCGTAATGCCCCGGATCCCCATCCGGCTTGCCGCTGTAATTGCACTCATGCTAATTCCCCCGATTGAACTGAATGGACACAGATTGAGAACAAGCTTGCGTTTAGGGTCATTTCGATTCAAGCTAGGACATTGCACCCACACCTAAAGTGTTGGTTGCGTCGTCGCGTCGGCGTTGCGGAGCAATAATGCAGGGGGCCAAAAGGCTTTTCAAGGACTCCGTCCCGCTGGCGCGATCAATAGCCCAGGCGTCTCACCCTAGCCTGAAACGACTGTAGAAATCGAAAACTAAAATTAGAAATCAAAAATCGGCAGCCCCAAGCTGCAGAAGAGCAACAGTGGCGCCTTCCTATTGGGGAGACTGATCCGCAAACCCACGTGGTCAAACGTATCTCTCCGCAACGTAGCAGGCTCACCACCGTTGCCCTCAACAACCTTCCCTCGCCATCCCCCCTGGTTTATGGGATGAGCCAACTGGCTAGCCGGCGTCGCCCTTTTAGAGGGATCCCAAGCCAAGGGTTTAGCTGAGCGCGTTGATGGCGTAGTCGATGTAGGTGTTGGCTTCGGTGGCCGCTTGCCCGGTCAGGCCGTGGTTGGCTTTGATGTAGCGCAGGGCTTCGATGAACCAACTGGGGGAGAGCTCAAAAGCGGCGTTGATTTCGCGGATCCCGGCCAACTGATACTCGTCCAGAGGACCGGTGCCACCGGCTACCAAGCAGTAGGTGATGTAGCGCAGGTAGTGGCGCACGTCACGGGCGCACTTGTCCTTGCCAGCTTGGGTGTGGCACTGCCCACCGGGTTGGGTGGTGTAGGGGAACTTGGCGTAAACCGCTTCGGTGGCACCGCGCACCAGCTCGTCGGCACGGCTGCTCAGAACTCGAGCGGCTTCCATGCTGGCGGCAGCCCGCTGAAAACGGCCATTGATGGCCTGCAATTCGCTGTTGCTCAGGTAGCGCCCTTGGCTGTCGGCAGTGGCGATGGCGTCAACAATTGGGGTTTGCATGATTCAAAACGCTCCTTTACTTAACTCAAGCTCAATGCAAAAAACAAAGCAAAAGATTCAAAGTCTCAACTGCAAAATCGCTGCAAAAAAAGTTGCTTTTCCAGGGATCCCCTGCTAGCCTGAGTTGCCTCAGATTTGAGAGAGGGTCTTCACAACTGGATCCGGACACAACAGAAACTTCAGTCCACAAGGGATCAAACCACAGCAGCGGCAGCGCGATCGAAGTAGGATTCGATTTCGGCAATCAGAGCGCTGCAGTCCCCCCGGGTGATGCCGTTGGGGTCGTTTACCACCGCCACCGCAGCCTTTTTCATCTTTTGGATGCCGTTGGCCACCGAGCTACCGGGGGTGCCCAAGGCTTGATAGGTTTCCCGCAGGCCGTTCAAGCAGCGCTCGTTCAGCACACTGGCATCTCCGGCTGCCACTGCGTAGGTGATGTAGCGGAGAATAATGTCCATGTCCCGCATACAGGCAGCCACATTGCGGCTGGGGTAGGCAGGCCCACCGGGAGCGTTCAAATTGGGCTCCTCGGCAAACAACTGACGGATGGCATCGGTCACGATCTTGGAGGCATTGCTGGTGAGGCGGTTCACAGCATCCAAACGCTTGTTCCCCTCAGCAATTACCTGCTGGAGAGCGGCAAACTCGTTCTCTCCCAAAAAAGCGCCTTTGGAGTCAGCTTGGGCAACAACTTTGCCAAATACATCGTTCATGGTTTTGAATCTCCCTAGCGAAAGTAAAAGAGGTTATGAATCCACATTCCCTGCAACGGCCCAGAGAGCACCTGCCGGCCAGGAATGCAACACCGCTTGGATCCCCAGTGCCGAGAGGTGCTGTTTAACTCACAGAACCGCCGACGGGATCAAAGCCGATAGAACCAAGATGAGCAAGCGAAGCTCGCCCCCAGAGCCAGGCCACCATCTACGGGATCGGACTTGGGCTAAGGAGCCTCAGCCGCTGCTGGCAACCTCAACTGGGCAGACGAGGAGAAGCTGGCTCGCCTTGTTTCCAGTCTTTTTCTACCGCGAAGGCAAGAAGCGATGAAATCAAAAAATGTAAATCGGCTTTACCTCGCGCAAAAGGTCTTAGATCGGTTTCCAACCTGCTTCCCATCTCGGATCCCAGGCTGTTCTCCCTGTCCTTCGCGGGAGTAGTTTTTTACAAAAGAGAATGTTTCTTTGCCTAGCTTTACAACATGAACAAAGATGTCAGCCCCGATCGCGGCTTTGCAGCTTGCAAGGGATCCATTTTCAGTATCGGAGCGAACATTCTCATAAAGGATACATAATTTAACACTTGATTCCCTAAGATTTTCGGTACACACCTTTTACAGAAGTTCTGGATGCCCGCTTATGCCTATTGGGTTGGATCGCACTCCTTCCCCAGAGCTGCTGCAGATGGCGCGTTGGCTGGCAGGAGACTTCAGCAACCAAGAGCAAGCCTGGGAGAATCCACCGTTTTTTGCCCAAATCCGAGTGGCCTACCGCCCCTTGCCGGCCCACGTTTTGGGCGGGATCGGCTTTTATGTGGAGCAAGCCTACAGTGGCCATTTGGAAGATCCCTATCGGCAGGCGGTGGTGGAATTGACTCAGGCAAGCGCTGGGATCGTGATTCGCAACTACCGCCCTCTGGAGCCGCAGCGGTGGCGGGGCTGTGCTCGGGAAAGGGCAGACCAACTGAGTCAACTGCAGGCTGCCGACCTAGCCTATCTAGAGGGGTGTGATGTGCATGTGAAGAGGCAGGGATCCCTCTTCATCGGCGTGACGGAGCCGGGGTGCCGGTGTTGCGTGGTGCGCAACGGCCAAACCACTTATCTGCAGACCACCTTGCACCTGAGCGAGAGCGAGTTTTGCAGCCATGACCGAGGGATGGATCCCATCACCCACCAGCAGGTTTGGGGAGCCCTGGCAGGCGCTTTTCGCTTCCAAAAAGTGGTCGATTGGCAGGCGGAGCTAATGCTGTAGGCTGCAGCCCATCCAGCCCCACAACTCCACAGTTGACAGCGCTATTGCGCACTCTCCCTCAGCCAGCTTTGTGTACACTGTCCTTGGCCGGGATCCAAATCCCCCAGGTTTGAGCGTGCTGTTTACCGGTTGCAACCGGGCTAGGCTCCTTTTAATTCAGTGTGGGTATTCAATGCAGGCGAGGTCGGGCCCAAAGGATGAGCCACGGTCTGGGTGGGCTTGGCACAGCCCTTGGGGAATGGTGATCGCCCTGGTTGGGATCTTGACCTTGCTGCTGCTCGGTGCCGGCTGTTCTGGCCAGGGGGAATCTGCAGCTTCCCCCCCTGCGTTGATCCCTCTCCCACCTCAACCGGGAACCGAGTCGATTCCCATGCCGGTGCGTACCCTGGGCAACAGCCGCTTCAAGCTCCTGGGCCTGACAGTGGGGGTGGCCGGGAGCGGAGCTGAGGTGTTACTGGATACCGGCTCGGCAGGTTTGCGCATCATAGCGACAGCAGCAGGTCGCTTTGGCCTGGAGCGGACGGGGATCCCTTCCACCGTGACGTTTGGAGATGGCACGCAATTTATCGGCGTGTTGGCCCGCGCCCCCTTCAGCATAGGAGGGATCCCCAGTCGAGAGCCGGTAACAATTCAGTTGATCGACCAAATCACTTGCGTGGAGCCACTGGTGGCCAACTGTTCCGACAATCTGTTTGGGCCAGGACGGCCTTTTGCTGGGATCCTAGGCACGTCCTTGGATGAGCGCAGCCCCGACCGCGAGCTGTTTAGTCCGCTCACCCGCCTTCCGGGCAATTTCCGCTCTGGGTACATTATTCAAACGGGGGGCTTCAACTCCACCCAGGGCCTGTTCACGGTTGGCCTAACGGCTGCCAACACCGTCGGCTTCAATTTCCGGCAGTTTCCCCAGGTGGGAAGCTTTCCCGACGGCACCCCCATCTGGCGGGATGAGGCTTTACAAGTGGCCTACAGCATCAGCAACACTTCTATTCAAAATGCTCTCAGCCCCACCGTTTTTGACAGTGGTTCTTCCGACATTTTTCTCAACGTCAGGCTGTTGGGGGCAGCTCCCTTCTCCACCTCGACCTTACCCCCTGGGGCAGAGTGGCGAGCGGTATTGGCGGGAGCTTTCGAGTATCGCATTCGAGTTGGCTTTCCCATTACGCCCAGTCGAGATCGGATTTTCGTCAACGGCAACCAGGGGGTGCAACTGTTGGGCATGCCGCTGTTTTTCAATATCGACGTTGCCTTCGATGTTGAGGGCGGGCGGATCGGCTTTCGCGTGCGTTGAGACAAAGTTGTTTTGAACCATCCCAAACGTTAACGTTGGGTTCAATTGCGGAGAAAAACTTGCCATGTTCGGTCGAGCCTTGAAAACCGGGAACAGCACGCCGCGCAGATGGCCTTGGGTTTGGGGACTGCTGTTGTTGTGTTGGTTGGGGCTAGGTGGGCCAGGGTGGGCCGTGAGCTTAGGGGATCCCTTGCCCGAATGGGCACAGCCCATGCCGGTGGGGCGACAGCGCTTGCGGGGGGTGGAGCACTACCAAGGCCAAGAGCAGATCCGGGCCTACGGCAACCAGGCGGGACGAGTGTTTTGGATTCAAATCGAAAGCAGTGCCGACCTGCCGCCGGATCCCCGGCAGTACCTGGGAGAGTACCAGGCGTTTCCAGCCGAGGTCCTCCAGGTAGTACCGCTGCGGGCGCAGCGGTTGCGCTTCCAGCAGGGAAATCGCAGCGCCGAATGGCAAGTGGTGGGCATGAGCGGCCACTTTGAAGCTGAGGCGTTTAGCTATGACCTGGCCCCGCCCGAGTTGTTTCAGCCCTGACCTAGGGGCACGATTGAGACAATTAGGGCTTATCCTAGAGAGGAGCTTAAACGCAAAGTTTGCTAATGAGACTGCTTCAGCAAGAAGTTCCAGTTATCCTCAATCGCTTTCTTGTTAAGGAGCTAGCTCAGGAAGACCTCACCTTTTATGAGTATGACTGTAGGCCAAACCCACCCCCGGAGCTAGGAGAAGAGCAGAGAGCTATCGCTAGGGTTTGCAATCGGCTAGATGTAATAGCTGCTCGTTTGGGAAGTCGCATTATCACGCAGGAAAGAGTTTCGCCCAGCCAGCTCAAAACACCAGAGTGGGAGTTGGAAGAGCGTGGGCTTAGGGTTCTAACCTGTGCCAATGCTCAAGAAAGAAGCGCCCTCGAAAGCTTTGAGCGCAAGAGGATAGGGTTGCGCCTTAAATCTCAGTACAAGAAAACTGAAGTCGAATGGATAGGAGGCGGCCTGCTCTGGTGGATGACTGCTCAGAAAGGGGTAGAACTTTCCGGAGAAGGCTGGGAAATCCACAGAGGGAGAATGATAGATGTTGCCGTCGAACCAGACGGAAAGCTTTACTTAGAAGTCGATATTCATTACCGCTTCTACACGCCGTGGACTTTGCATGAATGGTTGGAAAGCTATCCGGACGCTCCAATCGAGATTGTGCGAAATACATACTTTGATGCGAACGGCAAACGTTTGACTTGGAAATATCTGGGTATTCTTTCTAACCGATCCCCACGGGAGATTCGGTTACCAGAGCAGAACATCAGTCTGGCGGAGTATCATTTGCAGAAGTACAATGCACTTGTAGAAGAAGTTGAGAGCTCTTGGGTAGTCGAAGTAGCATCAAAGGAAAGACGTTATCCCCATCTCTCCCGAAGGTTATCGCCTGCTTTAACCTTGGAGATGCTAGCCAGTCTAGAAGACAACAGAAGCCCTGGCGGAAAAGTTAGCGCCGCTGTTATCGAGTGCATCAGAAAAAGTTTGAAAGAACGATTCGAAAAGTCCGAAGAGACTGCGAGGACCATTATAAAGGAAGTCTACAAACTTTCCCCTGAGGAAATTAAGCCGCTAAAGACCCAAGGCTACATCCTGCCCAAGCCAAAGCTATTGGGATCGGGTCGCAGACCAGTTGAAAATCCTGCTCGGGTTAGATACCGGGGATGTGCGAAGGTAGGCGAGACCAAGTTTGCATGTCTAAACCTCTATGACGACAAGCGAGAGTACCCTAGCGAAGTGCTCAACTGCTTGCTTGAGGTAGCCCAAAAAAGCGGCGCGGAAATTGAAGTAGACTTCTATGCCACTCAGCAAAACTTGCCTGAGGGCGATCTCGCCCGAAAAAGGTTCTGGCAAACCTGGGCTGAGCAAGGGATCAAAACGGTTTTGGTCGTTATGCCTTGGTCACCCAATGAGCGCAAGCAAAGGATCCGCATGGAGGCCCTTGAAGCAGGGATAGCGACTCAGTTTATGATCCCTGGGGCTGATCCCTACAAAGCCCTAAACGTCGTCCTAGGCCTTCTGTGCAAGGCAGCATGGCAGCCCGTACTCCTGGAACCCCTCGACCATCCTGAACGCCCTGAGCTGATCATCGGCTTCGATGTGGGAACCAATCGGCGGCTATACTACGGAGCCTCTGCTTTCGCTGTTCTGGCTGATGGGCAGAGCTTAGGTTGGGAGCTACCTGCTGTGCAGAGAGGAGAAACCTTCTCCGGGGACGCAATTTATCAAACTGTGTCCAAACTTGTCAATAGGTTTTATGACAAGCTTAGTCGATATCCAAGCAAGGTTCTCTTGATGAGGGATGGTTTAGTTCAAGGAGGCGAATTTAGTAGAACAATTGAGGAGCTAGAAAAAGAAAAGATTGCTGTGGATATTGTTGGCATACGCAAAAGCGGTACAGGAAGAATGGGGATAGAAGAAGGAAAAGGTAAGTACAAAGATGCCAAAATAGGCACTGTTGTTTTCGACTACTCGCGAAAGTCGTTTACTCTAATAACAAGCCAGCCCATTAGAAAAGGTGGGAACTCCCTCGGCAGTGCAAGACCTCTGCGAGCGATCCACGAGCACGGCAAGACTCCCTTGGAAGTTCTGGCTTTACAAACCTATCACCTCTCTCAACTTCATCCTGCCAGTGGCTTCCAAGCCTGTAGGCTGCCCTGGGTGCTCCATTTTGCCGACAAAAGCGGCAAGGAGTTCCAGCGCCTTGGCGATAACATCTTCAGTATCCTGCAAAACATAGATCGCCAGAAGTTAATTGCCGTCTAGCAAGGAAGGAGGCTCTCCCCTGAGGGCCCTGCTAGGATGGGGAAGGGTTTGGGATGCCGACTATGTTCACCAACAACGAGGTCTGGAAGACCTTTTTGAGTAACCCCGTTGTCTTCTGCGGGGGCTTCCTAAGCGGCCTGCTGCGCTTGGACATCAGGCAAGATCCGCTGCGGAGCTGGCTGGAGTCCCAGGGCTTGAGGGTAGAGGATCCGCCCGCCCCCACCCAAGGCCCTCAGTCTATTTCCATCGAGTAGGCGGACAGACAGGAGGGATCCCTTTGAAGAGTAAGGTAAGCTGATGTCCCCCAAACAGTCCGACCCGAGAAGGTGGCAACGGCAGGGATCCCTTCGAGGCTGGGGCTATCTCGGCGGGGTGGTGTTCCTGGCAACGGGACTGGTCGGTCTGCCGTCAGGGGATCCAGCCGTGGCCCAATCGGCTCCCTCTTCTCTTGCCAGCCCTAAGCAGGATCCCCAAGCTTGGCTGGAGCGCTACAACGCCGCTCTAGAGCAATTGCCCCCTTTGCCCAACTTGCAATATCGCCAGCAGGTGCGGGTGGAGGGATCCCAAACCTTCACAGCCACGTTGGATGTGCTCTACCGCCGCGACGGCAGTTGGCAGGCTTGGGTAGCCGAAGGGGATCGCATCCGCCTCTTGGATTCGCGCCAATTGGAAGTGGTGAACCAGTCGGATCTGCTGCAGCTGTACTCGGTGTATGTGAGCCGACCGGAAGCCCTCTTGCCCTCGGTGAGCTTTTACTTGAAGGCGGATCCCAGCCGCTACCGCGTCCTCTCCTCAGAACGGGTGGATTTGGCTGGATCCCCTGTCCAGCACTTGCGCCTAGAGCCCATTCAGGAAGGCCAGTTGCGGGAGCTGTGGCTGGATCCGCAGTCGGGGCTGCCGCGGCAGGTGTTGCTGTTTTTGTCGGGGGTGTGGGGGCAGGCCTATGTCCTGATGGGGTTTACGGCGGTGCCAGCTCCCGAGGGAGGGGAGCGCTACTGGCTGCCGGAGAGCACCCGCATCAATTTGGGCTATGGCTTTTGGACCCTGGAGGGCCTGAACCGCCGCGTGTTCAGGGGATCCCTTTCCATCCAGCACGACTATCAGGACTACCGCATTTTGCCAGAAGGGACGCAGTTGCGCTTTTTGCCTTCGCAGCCGCCGGTGGATGCGCCGCCGGTGGTAGCCGGCCTGCCGGGGAGCGCTCCTCAAGCGGAGTTGGGAGATGTGCGGGCCTTGGGAGTGGATGAGCAGGGCAACCAGCAGTTCAGCATTGGCCTGGGCCGGCGCTCCAGCCCGGACAATTCCTTGGAAGACCGAATCGTTGCTTTCAACCTAACCCGACCCACCAGCCGCAACGCCCTGACCCAAATCGATACTTTAGCTCTTTTGCCTCTGGGGAATGGCCAGTTGCCCATCTATCTCTTCCAATTCGACACCGGTCGCCCCCTCTCGCCCCTGCAGGGGGTAGAGCGCCCGCAGGTGGATCCCAACGAGGTCTTCGCTCCTAAGCCGCCAGCCATCAAACTCTTTGGAGATTAGCTCCCCAATGCTGATAGATGCTGCCTATGGGGTGATCCCCATCCTGCCCCACCCACCCGCCCAGGAAGCTCCCGGACCCGGCTCTTCTCATTTGTATCTGCTCATCCAGCACCAGAAGGGGCATTGGGCTTTCCCAAAAGGGCACAAGGATAGCTCCGAAAGCGACCTGGAGGCGGCGCAGCGAGAATTGCGTGAGGAAACCGGCTTGACCGACTACCAGCTCCTAACCCTGCCCGGCCAGCCTGACCCTCTGACGCTGCAGGAAGCCTACACCTTTACGGATCCCGAGGGGAACCGAGTGGCCAAAACCGTTACCTACTACGTGGCCTTGTTGCCGCCCCAATTTCCTCCTCCGGCCCTGCAGGTGCAACCGGAGGAGGTGGCCGCCTACCGCTGGTGCTCCTACCCCGAAGCCTTGGAGCAGATCAGCTTCGAAGAAAGTCGGCAACTGCTGCGCCGCTGCCAAGCCCACCTGGAGCAGCTTTGGAAATTGGAGAAGACCTAAGTTCCGTATTTTTACGGAAGAGGTTTATCGGGGTTACCTTTATCTTGTCTTGCAGGCTTTCCGTGGGAAGTTCCCGAGTAAGAAAGCCAGCAGACAATCTGAGGGCTAGCCTTCACCTTTAGAGATTGGCTGATGAGCAATAGTCATCGATCTCCCCAGAAGGAGAGTTTTTCTGAATACGGATTGAACGCTGAAACTGCCTTTGAGTTCGTGCAGCCTTGGCCGTCTTGTTGGGCTTGGCTCATCTAAAGATCTCGTCTGGGTCAGGGCTGGGCTTGAACTGTATTCTGGAAAGCATTTTTTCACCGGCTTGTGGGGTAGCTAAGACTTCAGTCGTGTCATCAACCTCAGCGCAGGAAATTGTCCGAGCACGTCCTCTCGACCCATGAACTGTCCCCCCGTCTGTACAGAAGTCTCGGCCCATCTGCTGAACGCAGAGGTCAGCTTCACAGGAGTTGTTCGGTATTTCAGTGCCTTGGACAAAGGGGAGGGGCTGGGCACCTGGTCATTGGTGTTTCACCAAGGTCGCCTGGGGTTTGCTCACCACAGCTTGGAGCCCTTGGAGCGCTTGGATCGCCACCTGCGTCGGCTCAGCCATCAAGTCTTTTCTCTGACTCGCCAAAATTGCCTACGCATCCATCGGCAGGTGGAGGCGCTATTGGCTCAGGAGACTGGGCCTCTACCTGCAGACCTTCTGGGGCTGAGTTGGATGGTAACGGAGCAACTGCTGCCTTGGGAAGCTGCGCGCAGGTTGAATGCTTGGATCGGCGAGGAGGTGCTGCAAAATCTGTTGCTGGTTCCAGGGGGCTTTCAGCAGGAGATCATCCCACTGGACAACGTGCCCACCCTGGGCCAGTGGGATGGGGGATCCCTGCTCGACCTGATCCAAAAGCGGCTACGGGCATGGCAATCTTTGGGGCCTGAGATCACCTCCCCCTACCAACGGCCCTACTTTGCCAGCCGGGCCCAGGCAGAACGCCTTCCCGCCGAGCAACAGGAACGGCTAGGCCGGTTACTGAAGGGGTTTAGCTTCCGCCAGTTGAGCGCCCTTCTCGATCAAGACGACCTCCAGATCGCTCGCCGCCTACATCCTCTGGTCAAAGCCGGTATCCTTGTCCTGCGGGATCCCCAGCCCCCCTTTGATCGGCTGCCCAAAACCTACTCGGCCAAGCTTGAGACAGAATCACAGCCCTCAGAAACTCCTACCGTCCCTCTTCACCTGGCCAACGGGCTTGCAGATCTAGGCCCATCTCCCCAAGCCTCGAAAACCTGGATTGTGGCCTGTATTGACGACAGCGAAGCCATGCTCAGCGAGTTGCAGCGGTTGTTGGAAGGGCACAACCTGGTCATTCACGCCATCAGCGACTCTTTGAAAGCCCTGATGAAGCTGACCACCCTCAAGCCAGATTTGATCCTGCTGGACGTGGGTATGCCCAACGTGGATGGCTACCAATTGTGCAGCCTCATCCGCAAATCCTCCGTGTTAAAGGATGTGCCGGTGGTGATGGTCACAGGCCACAAAGGTCTGATCGATCGGGTGAAGGCGCGCCTGGCCGGTGCCACCGATTACCTGACCAAGCCCTTTCGGCAGGAAGAATTGCTGCAGATGGTGTTTCGCTATCTCAGCTAGGGATCCCTCTAAAGGTTCGTCGAAAAAGAGGTAAGGAGATGTCGATCATGGTGAAAGTTCTTGTGGTGGAAGATGTGGCCTCGGAGCGACAGCTCATCAGCGATTACCTCCGCTCAGAAGGCTATCAGGTGGTAGCGGTGGCCAACGCCCAAGAGGCATTGCAGCAGATCCGCAACGACAAACCCGATGTGGTGCTGACGGACTTGGTCATGGAAGGCATGAGCGGGCTGGAATTGTGCCGCCAAATCAAGAAAAACCCGGAAACCCAAAAGTTGCCCGTTGTGGCCTGTACTTCTAAAAATCAAGAGCTGGACAAACTCTGGGGCATGAAGCAAGGGATCGATCTTTATCTGACCAAGCCTTTTACCCGCGAAGACATTTTGCGGGCCGTGAAATCAGTAGTGCTCAGCCCGAGCTCATGATTTTTGCCACTCCTGTCCTTGCTGAGCTGCGCCTCCAGTTAGGATCCCTGTGATTATCACGAATTGTTCTTAGGAGATGTCTTAGAATTGGCAGAGCGAGAACGGCAATGGCGGTAGCTTTCTCCCCACACAGCCCTACTTCTACCCGTACCGGCGAGCTGTACTTACATCTACAGTTGGGGGTAGACTGTCGGGCCCTTTTGCCCATGGCATTTGCCCAGGAAGCTCTAATTGTTGGCCCGCACCACTTTACCCCTCTCCCCAACCAGCCCGCATGGGTGCTGGGCTTGTTCAACTATCGCAATCGCATTCTCTGGGGACTGGATCTGCCGCAATTTCTCGGCCTAGAGCCCTTGGACTTTGGGCAGCCCGAACACCACTTGGTGGTGATGCGCCCAGAATTTGGGGGCTCTGCATCGCCAGTGCGAACAGGCTTGGGCCTGGCAACCCAACACGTGAAAGGAGTAGCTCGAGTGCCCGCCGAGGAGATCCAACCCTTAACAAAAGCCCAGGCAGCACAAAACAACTTTCGACTGGAGAACTTCTACGACTCTTGCAAAGGGCTGGTGTTGGAAGGGGATGAGCCTCTCTGGGTGCTCGACCCTCTTGCCATTGTCCAAAAGCTCAACTCAGTTGATTCCTCGGCAAACCCTTGATCTTGGCGACCTTTTCCCCGACTTACCCTCACTTAAAGGCAAAATTCTATGGTTTCCTTCCGTCCCCTCTTTCTCAGGCCTGCTCCATCTTCCCGGCCCCAACGCAAAGTCGCGGGATCCCGCCTGGCCCTGGCAATCAGTTTTCCTCTGGGCAT
Organism: Thermostichus sp. OS-CIW-26; assembly: GCF_054058395.1. Taxonomy (NCBI): domain Bacteria; kingdom Bacillati; phylum Cyanobacteriota; class Cyanophyceae; order Thermostichales; family Thermostichaceae; genus Thermostichus; species Thermostichus sp. OS-CIW-26. The sequence goes on from NZ_JBSSAG010000001.1 coordinate 45,400, forward strand.
CAGCTCCCTGCTGTTTGCCGTCTCTGCCGGCAGCGTAGCCCGCACCTATTTCGAGTTCAAGCCGGCGATCTCGCGGCAGTTCACCCTGCAAAACCTGAGCGATCAGGTGATCTATTTGGATGAAGTCTTGACCATGTCTGCCCGCATGGCCGCTGCCAGCGGGGATCTGTCCTGGGAAGAGCGCTACAACATCCATGTCCCTCAGTTGGATGAGGTGCTGGCGGAGATTCAGCAATTGGATCCCGCCTCTTACGAAGCCTATGCAGCCAAAACCACAGCAGCCAACATCAAGCTGGTGGAGTGGGAAGTGCAGGCTTTTGATCTGATTCGGGCCGGCGAGCAGGAACGGGCTTTCAACTTGCTGCACAGCCCTGAGTACGAAGAGCAAAAGCGCATCTACGCCGAAGGGATCAACCAAACCCTGGAGGCCATTCGCAGCAACATTCAGGCCAGCGTCCAGCTTTACGAGCAAGATCTGCTGCAGGCTTTGATCTTTTCCGGCATCAGCTTCCCGATTCTGCTGCTGAGCTGGGGGATCATTTTGATCCTGGTGCGCAACTTTGTGCGGGAACGCAACGCCACCTACGAGCGACAAGTTTCCGACACCCGACTGGCCCAGCGGTTTGCCGATATTGCCCGGATTCGCCAAGAGCAAGAGCTGATCGATCCCCTAACTGACTTGTTGGGCGAGATGCGCCAGCGCTTCGGTGCCGAACGAGTGGCCTTCTATCGCTTGACCGCTCCCGAAGAGGCGCAGGTTATCGCTGAATCTCACGACAGCCGCCTGCCCGACACCTTGGGCACCCTCCTCCGCAGGATCCCGGCTCCGATCCAGCAGGCTCTCCACGGCGGGCAAGTTTACGCTTTTGGCCCGGTGCCTAGGCCAGATCTGGGCGCCGACTACCTGCAGAGGCTGGCCACAGCCCAACTGAAAGCCGAGATGATAGCGCCGGTGGTGCGTGGCGATGAGCTTTACGGTTTTTTGGCAATAGGCCGCGCCCAAAGCCAGAGCTGGTCTGACGAAGAACAGAAAACCTTGGCAGAGCTGGCCAACCGCCTGGGTCAAGCTTTGGGTAACCTGGGGGCGCTGGAGCAAAAAGCCGTGGCCGCCCAGGAACGGGAGCGGTCGGAAGCGCTGCAAAGAGAGCTGCTGCAGCTTATCAGCGAGGTCACAGAAGCCTCGCGGGGGGATCTCACGGTGCGGGCGCAGCTAACAGCCGGACAAGTTGGCATCATGGCGGACTTTTTCAACGTCATTATCGAGAGCTTGCGCGACATCGTGATTCAAGTGCAGCAGGCCGCCGGTCAAGTCAACCAATCCATTGGTCGTGACGAGGCAGCCATTCGCGAGTTGGCCGAAGCCGCTCTCCGACAGGCCACCCAAATCGAAGAGACCTTGCGCTCTGTCGAGCAAATGACGCTCTCAATCGAGGAGGTAGCCGATAAAGCCCAACAGGCCGCCACCGTTGCCGAATCTGCCGCCGCCACGGCCATCAACAGCAGCTTGACTATGGATCGCACAGTGCAAAACATCCTGCAACTGCGGGAAACGGTGGCCGAAACGGCCAAGAAGGTGAAGCGGCTGGGGGAATCTTCCCAGCAGATTTCCAAGGTGGTGTCCTTGATCAACCAGATTGCGCTGAAAACCAACCTCTTGGCGGTGAACGCCAGTATCGAGGCAGCCCGTGCCGGCGAAGAAGGGCGAGGTTTTGCGGTGGTCGCCGAGGAAGTCGGGGCACTGGCGGCCCAGTCGGCAGAAGCCACCCGCGAGATCGAGCGCATTGTGGAAGGGATCCAACGGGAAACCGGCGAGGTGGTACAGGCGATGGAAACCAGCACCGGCCAGGTGGTGGAGGGAACCCGCTTGGTGGAAGCAGCCAAGCAGAGCCTGGGACAAATTGTGGAAGTCTCGCGGCAGGTGAACCAGCTCTTTCAGGCCATTGCCCGCTCCACCGATGCCCAGGCAGATGCATCTCAAACGGTGCGCCAGTTGATGCAGCAAATCGCCAACATTGCCGCCCAGACGGCGGCAGCCTCGCAGCAGGTGGCCAACTCTCTCCAGGCTACGGTGGCGGTTGCCCGTCAGTTGCAGACTTCTGTGTCCACCTTCAAGGTGGGGGAGGCGGTTTAGCATGGGGCCGAATCCCACTTCCCTCGACCCACGCGAGTGGCAGGTTAGGCTGCAGTTTTTGGACGAAGCCCAGGCTTACCTCGACACCCTGGAGGCAGGGGTGTTGGGCCTGGGATCCCAGAGTTTGGATCGCCCCCGTTTGGATCGCTTGCTGCGGGCTGCTCATTCCATCAAGGGCGGGGCGGCCATGATGGGCTTTCCGGTGCTTAGCGACTTGGCCCATCGCCTGGAAGATGGTTTCAAGATCTTGCAGGTGGATCCCCAAAAAGCCGACCCCGCAGTGGAGCGCAACCTCTTGGCGGCGTTGGATTGCATGCGCCAAATAGCCCAGCAGCACCGCCAGCAGCGGCTTTTGGACGAATCTTGGCTGGCAGAGCGGGTGCAGCCTCTTTTCGATCAATTGCGAGAGCAGTTGGGAGAGTTGCAGCCTGAGGACAACGTCCAAGTCCTGGCAGCAGAGGCCGGGGGCGATATGCGGGTGCTGCTGTTTGCAACCGAGGTGGAGGCCTGTCTGCAGCGGTTGGAAGGTGTGCTGGCCCACCCCGAGCAGCCCTGTTTGCGGGAGGAGTTTCTCATTGCTGCCCAAGAGCTGGGGGCGCTGGGGGAAATGTTGGATCTGCCTGCCTTTGCCACCCTGTGCGGCTCAGTAGTCCAAGCTCTGGAGACGCTGCCGCCAAATGCCAAGGAGCAGGTGTTGCCCGTTGCTCAGGCGGCTTTACAAGCTTGGCGACGCTCGCAGGCCCTGGTGCTGGTCGGTCAGGTCGCTCTTCTCCCCAGCTCCTGGGATCCGGCAGAGCCTCCAGTTTCCCCCCCGCCAGAAGCCCCTCCCCCTGCAATGGCAGGAGCCACCGAGCTGCCGGATTCGATTCCAGCCGGGGCCAAAAGCGCTGCCGAGATGCTACGGGTGCCGGCTCGCCCTCTGGAACAGTTGGGGGAGCTGTTGGGAGAGCTCATAGGGGAGCGCAACCGCTTAAACAGTCGCCTGCAACGGCTGCGGGAGCTGGTCAGCTTGTTCAAACGGCGGGTTCGCACTCTAGAAGAAACCAACAGCCGCCTGCGCAGCAGCTACGACCGCGTCGCTGCCACCGTGCCTGCTTCCGTGCTCTTGAAAAAAGAAGGGGATCCCGGCCTGACCTTGGCCGATACCTTTGACCTCTTGGAGATGGATCGCTATGGAGAGATGCACCTGCTGACCCAAGAGGTGATGGAAACCGTTGTGCAAATTGATGAGGTAACCCACGATATCGACACCACCCTGCAGGAGACCGAAGGCAGCGCCCGCCAGCTCAGCCGCCTCTCCAGGCAAATGCAAACCCGTCTCGACCAGGTGCGCATGCAGCCTCTATCGGATTTGACGGATCGCTTCCCCAGAGCGCTGCGGGAGCTGAGCTTAGCCCATGGCAAGCCCGTGGAGCTGCGGGTCTTGGGGGGATCCACCCTAATCGAGCGCTCGATTTTGGAGGCCTTGGCGGATCCCTTGTTGCACTTGGTGCGCAACGCCTTTGACCACGGCATCGAGGCTCCAGACACCCGCCTGGCCCAGGGCAAGCCGGCCAAGGGCCTCATCGAAATTGCCGCCAGCCAACGGGGCAACCGCACTCTGATCACGGTGCGAGACGATGGGGCAGGGATCTGTCTGGATAAAATCCGGGCCCGCGCCTTGCAGATAGGGTTTTCCGCTGCCGACCTGGCTGAGGCCAGCTCCCAGGAGCTGCTGGAGTTGATCTTCCAGCCGGGCTTCAGCACCGCCGAGCGAGTCAGCGAGCTATCTGGACGGGGAGTGGGTCTAGACGTGGTACGCACCAACCTGCAACGAATTGGCGGCCAGGTGCAGGTGGAATCTTGGCCGGGACGGGGCACGCTGTTTACCCTCACTCTGCCCGTTTCTTTGAGCGTCACCCGCATGCTGCTGACAGAATGCCAGGGGTTGATGTTGGCTTTTCCGGCCAACGCAGTGGAAGAATTGCTTATCCCCCCGCAGTTGCCTGCCGATTCCTTTCTCTGGGAAGGGGAGCAGATCCCTTTAATTCCTGTGGGCCACTGGTTTCGCTTCGCGCGCTGGCAGCCTCGCCGGGAAATTGACGAGACCCCCCTTCTCGACCGACCTGTGGTGCTGCTGGTGGTAGAAGACAACCGGCCCTATGGCCTGTTGGTGGATCGCTTTTGGCGGGAGCAAGAGGTAACTCTGCGCCCGGTGGAGGGAGGTCTGCCTCTGCCGTCGGGATTCTCCGGCTGTACGGTTTTGGCCGATGGGCGAATCGCTCTTTTCGTGGATCCGCCTGCCCTCTTGAGCTGGCTGCTCGCCCAGCGGGATCAGCCCTGTCAGTCGGCAAGGGATCCCCTTCCCCAGCCCAGGTTTGCCGCCCAGCCCACCCTGCTGGTGGTGGAAGATTCGGTCAACGTGCGCCGCTTCTTGGCCATGACCCTAGAAAGAGCAGGGTTCCGGGTTGAACAGGCTCGCGACGGACAAGAGGCCCTCGAGCACTTGCAGAGAGGAATTCCCATCCGAGCGGTGATTACCGACATTGAAATGCCGCGGCTGGATGGCTTTGGCTTGCTGGCCCAGATTCGTGCCCACCCCCTGTATGACCAGCTTCCCGTGGTCATGCTCACCTCCCGCAGTGGCGAGAAACACCGCCAACTGGCCCAGCGGCTGGGAGCCAGCGCCTACCTCTCCAAGCCCTTCCAGGAACAGGAGCTGATCCAAAAGCTGCGGCAACTGCTGCAACCAGCCTCTTCGGCACCTTCCACCGGCGTTTTGATGGCGAGGTAGTCCATGCCCCTGCTTTCCCCTCTGCGCCTGCGTCGTCTGGCTCGGCAAGAACAACTGAGAAACCGGCAGACCTTGATTACTTTCCAACTGGGCTCCTACTGCTTCGGCCTCCCTGTTGATCGGGCGCGGCGAGTTTTTAGCTGGGCAGAGTTTCAGCTTGCTCAGGAGGGCGGCCCCCAGCTTTTGGATACCGGTCGTTTGTTGCTGGGCCGAGGGATCCCTTTTCAACCGGAAGGGGTTATTCTGTTGCAGCCAGGCAGTTCTGAGGACGGATTGTCCGACCAGATCGACAACCCAGAAACAGGGGCTCTGCCCATTCCCACTCAGCCCCTCCTGCGCCGTCTGCCCTCTTCCCAGTTGCAGCCTCTCCCCAGCCGCTATGCAGCTCAGGCCCGCCAACGGGGTATTGTGCAGTGGATCCCGCCAGCCGAAGGCCAGCTCCCCCTGTTGGTGTTCGACCCTCATCTCTGGCCTGTCTGTTCTTGAGCGGGGAGAGGGGGCAGTTGCAGTTCTGGATTCTCCACGCGGGTTAGCTCCCAGCGGAAGTGCTCCCCACCCCGTCGCTGCCAATTCAATTGGAAGGGTTGCTCCAGCGCATTCACCTGATCCCGCGTCAGGTTGGCCAAGGGGCCGCCGGAGCCCTCGATAACAAACCAGAGGGTGGCCCGTCCTTGGCGACTGGGATCCCCTAGGTCGAGCTGCACCTGCAGCGCTTGGGGTTGGAGGCGCAAGCGAAAAAATTGCCCGAAGATCTCGCGGCTGTAGGCCAGCGCCCGCTGCTTATCCAGGCCCCAACCATCGCTATAGGCCTCAGAGACCAGCATCTCCACCTGATCCCAGTTGCGCTGCTCCACCGCCCGCAGCAATCTCTCCGTGTGGACGCGGATTTGTCGCTCAGGCCGCCCGTAGTGCCAAAAGGCTCCCACCCCGATAGCCAAGACGACGGATCCCACCACCCCCCAGCGCAGCCAGGGGGGAAGGGGTGAAGAGGGGGAATGAAGAGAGGCAGACAAGGGATCCCTCTTGGGCTGCTCCCTCTAGCCTAAGGGATCCACATGTGAGAAGATCAAAGTCCCATCCCCAAATCTGTGCAGCCTCTGCCGGTCACAGCACGCCCCCGAAGTTTAGCCAACCGGTCATGACCAAGTCCACCGACCGCCTGCTGCTGGAGTTTGAGCAGCCTGTTGCCGCCCTGGAGCAACGAATTCAAGAAATTCGGGCCTTGGCAGAAGAAAACGACATCGATGCTTCTGAGCAGATTCGCCAATTGGAAGCCAAAGCCGAAGAGCTGCGCCGCGAGATCTTCAGCCAGCTCACGCCGGTAGAACGGCTCCAGGTGGCCCGTCACCCCCGCCGCCCCACCACCCTGGATTACGTACAGACCATCTGTGACGACTGGTTTGAGCTGCACGGGGATCGCCACGGCCAGGACGATCCAGCCATTGTGGGCGGGTTGGCCAAGCTGGGGGATCAGCCGGTGATGATCCTAGGCCACCAAAAGGGTCGCGACACCAAAGACAACATCCACCGCAACTTTGGGATGCCCAATCCCGCCGGCTACCGCAAAGCCATGCGGCTAATGGAACATGCCCACCGCTTCGGCCTGCCCCTGCTCACCTTCATCGATACGCCGGGGGCTTACCCAGGCGTCAAGGCGGAAGCTGAGGGCCAAGGAGAGGCCATTGCCACCAACCTGCAGACCCTTTTCCGGCTGGAGATCCCCATCATCTGCACCGTCATCGGCGAAGGGGGATCCGGCGGAGCATTGGCCATTGGGGTGGGCAACCGCATCCTGATGTTCGAGCACGCCGTCTACTCCGTGATCTCGCCGGAAGGCTGCGCGGCTATTCTCTGGAAGGATGCCAAGAAGGCTCCCCAAGCGGCGGCAGCCCTGCGCATTACCGCCCAAGACCTGCTGCAACTGGAGGTGATCGACGAGATCCTGCCAGAGCCGGTTGGCGGCGCCCACCGCGCGCCCTTGGAAGCTGCTCAAACCCTCAAAGAGGCTCTTCTCAGGCATCTCAAGGAACTTTCTAGCCTGAGCGGGCGAGAATTGCGCGAGGAGCGCTACCAAAAGTTTCGCCGCATGGGAGCGTTTCTGGAGCTTTCTGAATAGACTTATGCATCCCTGATTTATAGTCGTTTCAGATTAGGGTGAGACACCTGGGCCATTGATCGCGCCAGCGGGACGGAGTCCTTGAAAAGCCTTTTGGCCCCCTGCATTATTGCTCTGCAACGCCGATGCGACCAACATTTTAGGCGTGGGTGCAGTGTCCTGGTTTGAACTGAAATGACTATATTTGGGGTTTAATTTGGGGTTTATTCGAGGGGAGAGGCCCTTTAGGAGCTGCTCTGGGATGAACTTCCGAAAGCACTCCGCGCCCTCAACCTGACCAAGAGGGGGCTAACTCCTACCAGGTTACCCGATCCCGCAGCTGCTCAATCCGGGCTGGGCCAATGCCATTGACCCGTTGCAGATCCTCCAAAGAGGAGAAGGGGCGGGCCTCGATAATGCGCTGCGCCAGGGCGGGGCCAATGCCGGGCAACTGTTCCAGCTCCGCCGCCGTGGCCGTATTCAGGTTAACGCGAGGGGATCCCCCAGGAGACGCCACCGGAAAAGCAACCGACGGGGAAGGGGATCCCGCCTCAGGAGGAAGAACGACCTCGACTTCCAGCAGCTCCGGCTCCGGTTCAGGCAAGGAAGCGGCAACGGGGACGGGGTTGGGGCAGCGACGGGACGCCTCTTCTGCCTGTTGTTGCAGGCGGCGGCTGGGGCCAAAGCGGGCATCGGCAATGAGCCGGTCGAACTCCCGCACAAAGTGATCCACCACTCGGCCATTGCGGATGATCAGGAAGTTTTCGTCGTTGAGGTGGTTGGCCGAGACCGACCAGTTGTTGGATCCGGTGATCACCGTGGCCTGAGGAGTGCCGGGATCGATGATGGCAAACTTATGGTGCAGCTTATCGCCGGGGGCGAGGTTGGGTATGCCTACAGACTGGGCCGGCAGCGTCCAGGGCAGGCGCGCCGCCTCCACCTGGCACTTTTCGTCGGGGAGCAACAGCCCCCACATCTCCAGGGTGCGGCTGTAGTCCCGGAAGGCAAAACCAGGGTCGAACACCCCGCGGATCTCTACGTTGCGCTCCTGGCGCAGTTGCCTGAGTTGGTTGGCAATGCCCGGATCCGTAAAGACGAACAGAGCCAGATCCACCTGTTGCCGGGCTTGGGCCAGGGTGGCGGCAATAATGCCGTTGGAGGTGGCTTCGTAGGGCAGGGAGCGACTGGCAGGAGAAAAGTGAACCCCCACAATGGCATCGTCAATGTACACCGTTTCCAGGGAACGCTTGAGCTTCTGCACGCCGAAGCGGCTATCGGTCAAGCCACCGGGGCCATCGCCCCACATGAGATCGAATTCCTCGGTGTAGAGGCGGGCCAGCTCGGGGCTATCCAGCAGCAGCAGATGGTTGGCATTGCCGACACTGCCAGGCGCATCAAAGTCCCCGTGAATATCAGAGAGGGTGAAATTGGCCGAGCCGGTCAAGACTTTCTGCCCGTCGATCACCACAAATTTGTGGTGCATCAGGCCGCTGCCCTTGGAGCCATCGGCGGTATCATCCAGCCAGGGCACCTGGCCTCCATCCAGCAAGGCGTACACATCTCGGCTGGCAATCTCCTCGGGAGAAAACCGTCCATCGCGGTTCACATCCACCAGGTTGCGGTACTCCTCGAACTTGCGACGGCTGCGCTCGTCCAGCGCCCGCACTTCGGCAGGGGTGAGCTGGTGCCAGGCTCGCACGTAGGTGTTTTCAGTAATAAAACGCACAGGGATCCCCGCCTGCCGCTGCTCCACCAGAGCCTGGGCAATCAGGGGTAGGTTCAGCTCCTGCACGGCAATATCCACCGACTGCCGAGCGGAGCGAATCTGGGAAATGATGAACTCTTCCAGGTTGTAGCCGTAGCGGCGGATCTGGCGGTAGGGATCCCGATAGGTGCTCTCGCGGCTTTGGTTGAACACCACCCGGATGCGGGGGTGCTGCGGCAGAGGGGCCAGGGTGGGCAGCTCCGGCTCTTGGGGGTAGGGTCTGGCCCGAGGACCCACCCAGTAGCCGATCAAGACCAGAATGAGAAGCAGAGCAGCCCAGGGCAGCCAGCGGCGGAGTTGCCGCAACCACGACTGGATCCCGTTCATCGAAAAAACTAGGCTGTGTTTACTTTTAGTATGAGGTGAGGATAGTTTTTGGGCAAGGTCTGATGAGTTGCCTTGTCATAGATGACAATAAATAGCAAAAGATTCTGGCTTTTCTGCGAACAGAACCCCACATTGGCAAAGAGGCAGGATGCAAGCGGTTTATCGAGGGCGTGCTGTGGATGGCTCGTTCTGGCTCCCCCTGGCGCTACCTCCCGGAAAGATGTGGAAAGTGGTACACCGTTTACCCAAGATTCCATCACTGGAGTCGCTTGGGAGTCTGGGAAAGAATGTTTCAGTTCTTCATCACAGAACCCGATTGAGAGCATCTTATCCTGGACTCAACTATCGTTCGTGCTCACCCCTGTGCAGCCAGAGGGGAGCAAGCCTTGGGCAGGAGTCGAGGTGGATACAGCTGGCAAAAAGAACGCACGAAAGTGATAAGGGAGAGTCGGGTGGTGATTCCTTCTAGGAAGAAGAGGAGGGTGGTGCGAGATTACGACCGGCATGTTTACAGAGAGAGGCACCTAGTAGAGTGCTTTTTTCAGAAGCTAAAGCAGTATCGGCATTTGTTTTCTCGTTTTGACAAGTTGGCCAGGAACTTCTTGAGCTTTCTCTACTTCGCAGGTGCTCTCTTCTGGCTAAAGATCAACACAACCTAGGTCTGAAACCCCGCTCTTGAGGGCGGCTTTACTCTCCATAAAACCTCCAGGAACAAAAGCATAAGTACCGCACATCCTCTCTTTTGGCGCTCTGCGTCAACCTCTTCCCGCTCCGTAAGCAATGCAAACTTAACCTCCCCCCAGAACTGCCACCCACAAAAGTGAGCCCCCACCTGGGATGACGCACCAAACTGCCGCGCTTCAAACCCAGACTGATAGTCCCCCCGTAGGGCAGTCTTTTCCCACCTTTGGCCGGTTGCAAACGATGCAGTTGACGACGATGAAACCGTAGAGGAACTACTATGAGCATCTGCCGGTTGTCAGGTTGCAGGTGCCCACCGGTTACGGAGTTAGCCAACACCCACGCATCCACGCAGTGAGCCTCAAAGACCTCGGCTGTCTTTTTGTTGGTTTTCTTCAGCCCAAGGGCGTCCCGCATCTGCTGGGTTTCCCACCCTGAGCGGATCAACACTTGCCCCAAGCCCGCTAGTTGTTGATAAAACCACTGCTTACCCACCTCTAGGGGGGAGAAAGACACGTCCCAGCGACGCTGGCCTGAGGTCTTCGCCTTAATGTCCTCCACCACAAATACGGATATGGGAAACAACTTGCTCAGCCACCTGGCAAGACAGAGCTTCCACTGCCACCGAGCCTTGGTGGAAGGGGGCAATCCGCCTCTAGCCCGGTTCGCTCTCGGTTGCCGACAGGGCGTTTGGCGATACCGCCTCAACCGACGCATGTTTCGACGCTGCTCAACATGCTCCTTCACCCAATTAACCGCGTCCGCTTGGATGTTGAGGTAGGTGTGTGCGGCTGATTTGACCGACCACCCTTCTTTCTTGCTTCCTGGGTCAATACCGACGGCTATGGGTTGGGTTTGCCGGTCAGAAGGTTCCCCGTTGAGACGAACACAAAACACCCCTCTCTTCCAAAAGGGAGTAGCCTTGCCGGATTTAACCCACCGCCTCGCCCGGCTGGGAGTGGTCGGCATGAGGGGGTTTTGGTTGTGGTCTACGACGGGCACGAACATGCGGTAAGTCTCCTTGCGGAGTATGTACATCCCTTCGCCCCTGGCCGACGTAGAGGTAGCAAACTAGGGAAGCATTCGCTACGTACTTTGGGCTGCCACGCCCAGTCGGCTCAGTCTCCTTCAAACGCCCCCCATGACTGGGTTGCTTGGGCAGGCTAGTCTTTCCTTGCCCTTGGGGTTTCAGGCTGGCTAGGCCCTACTCCCACAAGCCCCCCGCTAAGAATGGGGGTACTTGACGGCCTTTCTCCTCTCCAGCAATCACAGCCCCAGGATACCGAACTTTACGGCAGCTGTTTCTGCGCCAAGGTGCTCTCTGCTCTACTCTAGGGCCACCCGTGAGAGAAAGGCTTTTGACCGCCGATATTCAAGCCTCTAACGGCATCATCCACGTCATCGATGCAGTCTTGATCCCGCCGCGTTAGGCATTGGGCCACCACTTCGGGCATCATAGAAGCATCGAGATCCAGCACTTTATTGGGGAGATTCAGCGTGGAGCGGCCTAAGTGGGTAGCAATCGTTACAGGGATCCTGGCCATTGCTCTGGGGGTGGGCTACTTGCTGCTGGCACAGCTGTTGGATTATCGCGGGGGCGAGTTTTTGCCGGCACCGCTGGAGCCGCCGGCGATTTTGGGAGAGGGGATCCCTGGCTCATTGGGCCGGTTGAGCTGAGGGCGCTTTTGACTTCCTGCTTCCCCTTCCTCTTTTACTTGCGGGTGGCTGATCCCCAGCAAAACTCTTGACAAAATTGTATGCTCAGCTACAGCAAGCCCTATGCTGGAGAAGCGGTTGCAGATTCAGTTGACAGCGGGGGCTGTCCTCTGGGATGACCGGTCGATTTTGGCTTTTTGATCTGGAGATCTGGGCAGGCTGTGGGTTGGGATGGTGCTGTCGCGCTCCACTTGGGTGTGGTTGTGGGCAGGGCTGGGTTTGGCGGCCCTGAGCCAATATCTGCAATGGGTTGGCGGGATCTACAGCTTCGTGGCTCCCCACTCCGAGCCTCTTGCGGAGCTGGTGGTGGGCGCCATCCTTGGGGGGACAGCAGCAGCAGGTCTGGCAGCGCGCCATTGGTGGCAGCAGGCTGGCCGACGGCAAAGTACTCCAAACCAGCGGACACAACCGCTGCGGCGGGTTAAGTTAACGCGGAATCAGGTGCAAGCCGATCTGGAAGATGCCGATCGCCTGATCCAGAAGCTGCAGAATGACATCAGTCGCCGTGCCCTGCGTGCCAAGCTGCAAGAGATCAATCAGCGGCTTAACCAGGAGGAATTGCATCTGGTGGTGTTCGGCACCAGTTCCGCCGGCAAGACCTCGTTGATCAATGCCTTGATGGGCCGACCGGTGGGCGAAACAGCCCCCACCCTGGGCACCACCCAGCAGGGATCCATCCACACCTACCAATTGGAGGGCTGGAACGGCCCCATTTCCCTTACCGACACACCTGGGCTGCTGACGATTGGGGGAGCAGGTGAAGCGGAAGCCCGCGCCCTGGCCCAGAAGGCGGATCTGCTGATCTTGGTGGTGGCCGGAGACCTGCTGGCTTCGGAATATGCCGAAATGCTGGAGTTGGCCCGGCTGGGCAAATCCGCCATCCTGGCCCTCAACAAAACCGATCAGATGCTGCCGGAGGATGTAGAGACCATCTTGGCCCATTTGCGCCGACGCACCGCCGGTGTGATCCCCGCCGAACAGGTGGTGGCCATCGCCGCTGATCCAGAGCCCCTCAAGGTTCGCTACTACTCCGAAGATGGCTCTGTGTGGGAAACTTGGGAGCCGCAGCCCCCCGAGACAGAGGCTCTCATTCAACAAATGGCTCACCTGCTGCAGCAGAAGGGATCCCACCTGCGCTTGGCCAATGCCTTGTTGCAAACCCGAACTCTCAGCGAAGCCGTCCAGCAGGCCCTCCAAGAAGAACGTCGCCAACAGGGTCGCCAGATCGTGGAACGGATGCAGTGGGCCACCGCTGCTGCCCTGGCGGCAACCCCTCTTCCTGCTTTGGATGTGCTGGCAGGAGTGGCCATTCAGGCGCGCATGATTGGGGAACTGCACCAGGTGTTTGACCGACGCATTACCTTGCGCCGGGCCCAGCAAATCGCCCAGAGTTTGGCGCAAATGGTGGTGCAACTGGGGGGGCTGGAGCTGGCTACTCAGGCTTTGGGCTCTCTGCTCAAGGCCAGCCCCTTGATGGTGATGGGGATCCCCCTGCAGGCAGTGACGGGGGCCTATCTGACACGGGTGGCGGGGCTCAGTTACCTAGAGTGGCTGTCCTCTGGGGATCCCTGGCAAGAGGAAATCCTGCAAGAGCGGGTTAGGCAGCAGCTCCAAAACCGTCATCCTCTGGCTTTTCTCACCCAACTGGCCCGCCAAGCCCATTCCAATAGCTAGTCCAAGCATCCATCTTTTCGCCGCCGCAGGCCCAACCTATCCCGTTCTCCGCCCGCCGCAGAAAATCCATTACACTGAGTACAGCTTTTTCTAACTTAACTTTGTAGAAGTTCTGTAGATTAGCAGGCTCCAGGTCACACAAGAGAGAACATTTGTACCAGCCATACTCAGTGTTGCCGGAAAAAGTTGCACAATTTGTTAATCACAAGTCAAGCCCAGTCCATCATTTTGTAGTCTGCTGCCCTAAACTGGCTCCATTTGCGCCTTATGTCTTCCATCAACCCGACCTTGCCCATTCAGTGGATCGACGCGGATTCGGGAGAGGTGGTGGAAGAATGCCCTTGGGAGAGCAGTCCCCATCCGGGCACCTACGTCCAACTGGCAGAGCAGCACTACCTAGTTCTGGAAAAGCGTCATTCCTACCGGCTCCGGCAAGGCAAATACCACCTGTGTGGGATCCGCGCCCTGGTGCGTTCGGTCACCCCACCTCAGGAAGTGGGAAGGTTCCTGGGGGATCCCTCCTGTCGGTTTAATGCTCACTCGCCCTTGCTGCGCTGCGCCGTCAACCCCAGCGGGCCCTGTCAGGGCTGCCCCCACTACGAGTCGGCCCCGCGTTGCTAGCCCTCCAGCTCCAGAGCCAACACCTGGGTCAGCGCACGGTTGGTCTTTTCGCGAAACTCGGCCACGCTCACCCGTCCCAGCAAATACACGGCCAGCAACATCACCGCTGCCTCCACCCCAAAGACGGTGGCATAGGCAAGCACTGAAGAAGTGGGGAAGAGAATGCGCCCCAGATCGAGCAAAGCCCCGCCGAGCAAGGTGGAAACCGCCTGGGACATGGCCTGGGCCAGACCCCAAGCCCCGATAAAGGTGCCTGCCGTCTCCGCTGCCGTCAAATCCAACATGAGGGTAATGGCGCCATTGGTGGTGATCCCAGAAGCCAAGCCAAACAGGATCATACACAGCTGCAGCAGCCGTGGATTGCCTGTAAACCCTGAGGCAATGGTCAGCCCAAAAGAGATGGCCACCAGCAGGCAGCCCAGACGAGCCGTTGTCTGCTTGCCTAGCTTAGGCACGATGAAAAATCCGGTCAGCACAATCCCTGCCAAAATACCCAGGCTCCAAAAGGCATTGAGCTGGGTGCTCTGGGCCACCGTCATGCCAAACACCTCGCCGCCGTAGGGTTCTAGGATCGGCTGTTGGATAAACAGGCCCATGGTCATCAACACCAAGAAGCCGAAAAAGATCAGGGTTTGGCGGCTGGCGGTCAGCACCTTGATGGCCGTGCCAAGGGTGATTTGGTCTTCCCGTCCGGCCAGGGTGGAACGGGATCCGTAGCGGGAATAGCGCTTTTCCACCCCCCAGGTGGCGATCACCCCCAGCAGGATCACCACGGCTGGAATGATGACGAAGAGGCGATTAATGGTGCTCTGCAGGTTGTCCGGATCCAAGCCCCGCAGCAGAACTGCCGAGCCAATGGCCCCGCCGGCAATCCCCACCATCAACATAGACCAGACGATCCCCACCAACTTAGAGCGGTTGTCCTCCTCTGACACATCCACCAGCAGAGCCGCAAAAGGCGTGGAGCAGGCGCTGAGGCAGAGACCATAAAGGGCAAACATCAAACAGGCCAAGCCTATCCAGCCATAGGTGGCTCCAGACCAGCCCGTAGCCGCAAAGCTATCCCCCAAACCCCACACCACCTGCACCCCCAGGAAGATGCAGACCGCAAACAACACCGATCCCAGACGCACATAGCCGGTGCGATGCAGGCCAAACAGGGGCTTGGCATCCGAGAGCTGCCCAAACCAAACCCGAGCCGGGGAGACCAACTGGTGCATGGCCAGGGATCCCCCCACCACCGTTGCCGGGATGGCCAGCAGATCCGTGTCGATCATGACGCGGTTCAGCACTCCCAAAGTGAGCAACGACATCATTCCCAAGCCCATCTGAAACAGGCCCAGGCGGAACATGACATGCAGCGGCAAAGACTGAACCTGCACCTGAGGCTCTGGAGAAGCTGGAGTTACAGAAGCGTTGACCTCGGGATCCCGGCGGATATTGGCCATGATCTGGAATGATTCGAAAGGGTGCTACAGCCTTTTATCGTAGCCCAGGTGGCTTGGGATCCCGGCAAAAGCATGGGGTTGCCAAAAGCGAAACCGCCACGTCCTCTCCCCTTTTGGGAGCTATTGTCAGGGTATAGTCCCCCAATTTCCAATCCTCAGGAATATTGCTATGCGCGCCCCCATCCCCTGGCTGCTGAGTTCACTGAGCTGGGTGGGCATTTCCCTGGCCGGAGCAGCCCTCGTCCCTACGTTGATAATTTCTACTTCTCAGGCAACCCCTATGGATTTTCCCCTCCACCAGTCCCTTTCTTCCCCCTCGCCTTCAGAGTGGGCAGAGTACTTGGCCTACAGGCAGGTGATTGACCAGACGATCTCCATGACCTGGGATCCGCAAGCGCGAGCCTTGGCAGAGCCCTACGGGCTGGATATCGTCGACGTCACTTGGGAAGATACCGGACGCCACAAGGGATCCGCCCTTGGCCCCAACATCAGCGACATGACCATCCAGGTACAACAGCTCAACCCCAGAACGGGCCGCTACGAGCTGAGCCTGATGCCGGTGATCCGCTACCCCAACTTCGCCGATCTGTCTGCCGACCTGCCCCTCGACAGCCTGCAGGTGCTGGTGGGCAACGAAAAAGGAAAACCCCTGCAACCAGTGTCGTTGCGAGAGCTGCTGGGGAATCTGCGCCGCTACTTGCACGATCCTGGCTCCTGGGCCGGCAACCGCAACTCTCTGCTGGCCCCACGGGATAGCCATGTGTTGGTGAGCGCCCAGGCCGCCTTTTTGCCTATCCCTGCCGGGGGCTCTGCCCAATTCAACCCGGTGTTGTTCAACTACCAATCCTATCCCGGTAACCCAGCCGTACTGGCCATTTTGGCCACCCGCGAGGGCACCAGCATTACGGTGATCGAGAACCGCACTGAAGATAAGGTAGATAAGGTGGGCGAAGCTATTTGGGGCCAGCGCCTTTTCTTCAACCAAAATGGTGAACGGGCCAGCCTCACCGGGCAGCGCCTCAGCGATTTTCGGGCCGAGCAAGCCGCCAACCCAACCCCTCAGGATCCCCATTCGGCGGAAGTAGCAGAAGAAGCCCTGAACCTGGTGATGGTGATCCAAGTACCTGATACATTCACGCTGAACTCTCCTGAACATGGTTCAGGAAAGAAGCGATCGCATCCTGCCTATCTCTGAGCAGGAAGGCGGTATCCCGCAAAGCCCTGAGGAATACCCCCCGAGCGCTTTCCCCCTTCACTTCCCGGCAACCGTTGCGGTGGACTCAAGGATCAGGGGGAAACTTGGTCTACTATATCCCTCTCAATGACTTTTGCCAAACCGCCTAAAGCTCAGTAAATTCAGCAAAGTTCAGGGTTTTGGGGGTTAGAGGCATGCTCTCCAGCAGCGGCAGCCGCCGCGAAGGGAAGTTGAGGATATCTCTGTCAAGTTTTTCGGACCCGCAGCCGACCTGGCCGGCCTCAGCAATGTAGAAGCCGCTGTCATTGGACATGGGCCGGTGGAAGGCCCCTTCACCGAGGTCAACAACCTGGACATCGAGCGGGATCCCCGCTTTCCCATTCGGGTCACGGTCCAGTTCTACAAAGCCACCGACAATGGTGTGGTCTCCGCCGAGGACATGGCCCAAATTCACCATCAAATTGCCCGCGTCTATCGAGAGGCCGACTATGTGGGCAGCTTGGTGATTCAGCCGGATACAGGCCGACCTACGGAGTACGACCGTGATGCAGAGACAGAGCGCCCCTTTCCTGGGTGGCCGTGGCGTTAGGGCCTACTGCGCATTCTTCCCACAACCTGCAAGCGAGGGGCAGCATCTTCTCGCCCTAGAGTTTCTCTACTACACTGACAACTGACCTGGTGCCAAGAGGAGGGGGTGTCGGCCCGATATCCTCGGCAAGGTCAGGGTCTGCAGAGACAGTTGCCAAGGTCTCATTTCTTGAGGCCATGGTGCTTGTCTGTGCCAGCTCTTGCCCAAGGCAGTGGGGAGCTTTTCCTGCAACACTATGGCTGACGCAGTTCCCGTTCGGCGCTACGACCTGTTTGTGCAGGCTTCCCGGCTGCTGCAGCGCTACCGGCAGCTCACGCCGGAACTCCGTCCCATAGGGCTAGAGGTGGCTCTGGCCATCCAGTATCACCGCGCTCAGGCCGGATCGGGATCTCTGCTGCCTTGGGTGGGATCCCCTCGCGGACTGCCCTTGCAGCAAGTGGCCCAGCGCATTTGCGACCCGTTTTACAGCAAAACCCATCCTCTTTTGCCGACCCTACCCGAAACTGGCGAGCCTTTGGTGTGGCCTCTGTTCAACCAGGGGGAAAACGGTTTGATCCGGCCCCTGGCCCCGAGCAAAGTGGGCGGGAAACTGGCGGAGCGGCGCTGGCTCAAAGCCTGCAACAGCCAGGAAGGGATCGGCTGTCATGCTTTGGCGGCCCACTTGTGGCAAGACGAGCGCTTTTTGGCCGAAGACCGGGATCTCTGTCCTTTCCGCCTTTATGATGGGCGCTACCCCTTGAGCGTGGATCAAGGGCGACAGACTTGCGGCTTTGACGATCACCCCTGTGGCTGGCAGCCGGGACACCCCAAAATGTTGCAGGTGGTGGGCAAAGGCAAACAGGCCGAGATCCTGCTCCCCCACTGGACGGATGACATGTGGGCGATGCTCATTCCCTCCCATCGTCCGCTGCCGATTTACCCGCTCTTGGTGATGCTTTACTTTGGCCAAGAAACTTTGCAAAAGGGGCGGAGCAGCCTCTCCATCGAGCAATTTCGTCTGGATTTTCAGTTTAGCCAGTCTCAACTGCGCCTGTTGTTCGACACCCACCCTGAGCACCCCTTGAATCGACACCTGCTTACCTGGGCTCAGCAGCCAGAGGTGGAGTGGGGATCCACAGAACTCTTGCCCCAGATGCCGCCCCTCCTGCATCAACCTGCTGGGGGCAAGGTGGTTTTGGATCCCGATGAGCCGCCCCAGTTCCGCAGCAGTGGGATCCCTCACAGCGCCGGGACAGACCCGCTGATGGCAGAACGCCGCCGTCGACGTCAGTTGGAGCGCAGCGAGCGCCACAACGAGATCTTGCACCAGTTTCGCCGCTGGTTCCGCCTGGCAGGATTGGAAGTCCGGGAGGATCAGCATACCTTTGACTTTTTGGCCGTGGCGGACGGGCATCTGCTTTTGGCCGAAGTGAAGCTCCTGCACCACAAGGATGCGGCAGAGGCTTTGCAGGAAGTGGTGGGACAGTTGCTCTACTACGAGCGCTTTGCCCTCGGCCCCTGGATCGAGCAGGGCTTTTCCGTTCAGAAGGCCGCCGTTTTCGATGGACCGCCGCCGGATCCCTATGTGCGATTTCTAGAAGACCTGGGCATTGCCACCTACTGGATCAACGAGCAGCAGATGATCGATGGGCCAGAAAACTCTTTACGCCTGCTGCGCCAGATGGGGGTGCGGGTACGACCGGATCCCGAATTGGGGGATTAGGGGAAAAAGCCTGCCCATGTTCTCCCCTGAGTTTTGACTCAGGCGGGGGTAACTTCTTGTCTTCTTAAGCGTACCTTAGCTGCCCCTTTAATTCCTTCCTGAAGATGGTATCCATACAGACGGTAAAAATACGGGATCCTTTGAAGTTTCGGGAGGAGTGAAGCAGATGTGGTCTAGGGTTACTTCGCGTCGTGTTGCCCAATCAATTGCGGTGCTAGTTTTTGGTTTGGTGCTTTTGGTTTCTCTGCAAGGGTTCGGCTCCAGAAGAACTCTTTTGCCAATACTTACACCTGTGCCAGCACCGACCCCGACTTCAACACCCACAGCCACGCCAACACCGACGCCCACGCCGGGAGGCTGTGATCCCAACGCCAACCTGATCCCAGTTGGCACTGTCCAGGGCACTGGCTTCACTTCCCCCCTGGTGAACCAAACAGTCACGGTTTCTGGAATCGTAGTAGGAGACTTTGAAAATGAGGGGGTGGCTGGCCAAACCTATCTTCAGGGCTACTACCTACAAGATGATGGTGACGGGAATCCCGCCACATCAGATGGCATCTTCGTTTTCAGTGGCACAGCTAATAACGTCAGGCTTGGGGATAGGGTTCAGGTGACCGGAACGGTTGCTGAGTTCCGCCAGCAAACCCAGCTCTCCAACGTCACCAGCTTTACTGTCTGTAGCTCTGACAATCCGTTGCCGGCCCCAGTGCAGATCTCTCTACCGCTGACTGCGGAGCAAAGGGAAGCTCTGGAAGGAATGCTGGTCACATTTGGAAATCAGCCCCTGTTTGTAACCGACTCCTTCTTGCTGGGACGCCACGGGGAGCTGAGTGTGGCCACAGAGCGGTTGTTCACTCCTACGCAAATTGCGGCTCCCAGCCGGGCAGCTGCCATTCAAGCGGAAAACGACCGAAAGCGGATTCGCATTGATGACCGGCTGCTCACCCAAAACCCAGATCCGGTTATCTACCCCACTCCGGGTGGCCTGAGCGCGGCTAACACTGTGCGCGGCGGCGATCGCGTCAGCAACATCACCGGGATCATGACCCAGTTGCGAGGCCGGAATGTCAGTGGCGATGTGGATGCGACCATCGACTACCGTATCCACCCCAATGATCCCAACAACTTGCCCAGGTTTACAGCCACCAACCCTCGCCCGCAAAACCCACCCTCAGTAGGGGGCTCCCTGAGGGTAGCTAGCTTTAACCTGTTCAACTACTTCAACACCTTCGGCAACGCCTGCTTCCCCAATAACTCCTCCTGTCGGGGAGCCAGCAACGCCACCGAGTTCACCCGCCAGCGGGATAAGCTCATCGAGGCTATTCGCCGCATGGATGCCGATATCGTAGGCCTCAACGAGTTAGAAAACGATGGATACGGTTCGAATAGTTCCATTCAGGATTTGGTGAACGGGCTCAACCAGGTCATGGGGGCAGGAACCTACGCCTTTGTGAATGTTGGAGTGCCCAACCTGGGCGGCGATGCCATCACCAACGGCTTTATCTACAAGCCAGCTACGGTTGAAATTGCCCCCGGCACTAACCCGGCCTTCCTGGACACAGGGGAATTCACCCAAGGCCCCGGACGCTTCCATCGTCCTCCTCTGGCTGTAACCTTCCGGCAGCGGAGCAACAACGCCACCTTCACTGTTGTGGTCAACCACTTCAAGTCCAAGGTTTCTCCCTGCGATCCTATTGACAACGATCCCTTCCAAGGCAATTGCAACGGCAACCGCACCCGGGCCGCTCAGCAACTCTTGAGCTGGCTCGCCACCAATCCAACTGGCTCCACCGATCCGGATGTGTTGATTATGGGGGATCTCAACTCCTACGCTATGGAGGATCCGATCAAAACTCTGGAGGCGGGCGGGTTCATCAACCTCAATGGCTCCAACAGCTACTCCTTTAGCTTCCAAGGACGGTGGGGATCTCTGGATCATGCCCTGGCCAATAGCAGTCTGAGACCCCAAGTTACAGGCTCAGCTAAGTGGCACATCAACGCTGATGAGCCCGTGAGCTTGGACTACACCCTGAGCTTCAAGAGTCCCTCTCAGCAGAGCCTCTTCTACGCCAGCGATCCCTTCCGTTCTTCCGACCACGATCCGGTGCTCGTTGGCTTGAACCTGACTCCGGCCCCAACACCGACGCCGACGCCCACACCGACACCAACTCCTCCTTCCGTTAACCTGCCTTTGACTGAAGGCTTTGATAACTGCAACCCTGCTCCAGCCGGCTGGCAGATTGTGGATGTGGACGGCGACACCAGTCGTTCCTGGCGTTGTGTCAACTCCCTTGCCGAGGCCAACGCTTTCAACGGTCAGCAACCGGGTAATGACTGGCTGATCACTCCTCCTCTGAACCTGGCTTCCGTCAGCAACCCAGTTCTGACCTTCCGCAATCAGAGTTCTTTTAGCGATAACGGCCTTCCTCCTTCGCAACAACTAAGCGTTCTTTACTCCACCAACTACAGCGGTGCAGGCACTCCAGCGGCAGTGAATGCAGCCACTTGGACTGCTCTGACGATTCCCGCTCTCTCTACGGGCTCTACGGGCAGCTTCGTCGACTCCGGCCCGATTTCTCTGGCTGGGATCCAGCCTTCCAACCGTGTTTACATTGCCTTCCGCTATCGCTCTTCTGGTACAGCTTCCGGCTTGGCCACTCGCTGGCGGGTGGATAGTGTCAACATCTCCGGGAACTAGGTGTGGGATCCCAGTGCCAACCTGAGTCTGATTGGCAGTGGCTGGGAAAGTGGATCTGCTTCCTCAGCCGTAACGCTCTCCTATGTGGTCTTGGCCGGGATCCACCGTTGCTCAGCGGGTTTCGAGCAGAGGGATTGACTTTTGGAGCACGGACTAAAGGGAGAGGAGCCGGGGGTGGTTGCCTTTGGCGGCACGGAGCGCTTAAGACACTTCGGGAGAAAAATGGTTGAGGATCCGGGGGGATTGCAATGTCCTCGTCTCAATCGAAATGACCTCATTATGGGATCCCCACCTGGGCGCAGATGTGCCCCTGTCGGTCGAACAACGTCACCGCCAACAGCAGGGATCGACCGGCATACTTTTGCACATAGCCTGTGGCTCGCTCCAGGATTTGGCGAGCCAACTCCTGCATCACGGGTGCTGCCCAGCCAAGGCCATCCAGATGGTGCACCGCTGCCTCTACTGTCCGCAACTCCAGCACTTGCCGTGCCTGTTCTGCAGTTCCCCCACGCCGGATCAGGGCTGCCGCCAGAATTTCCAAGCGGGCATCGGCCACGTGGCTGGAAGTGGTGAAGATCCCCCCTGCCAGCTTGATCAGCTTGCCGTGGTAGCCGATCAAATGAATGGACTCCGCCCCCCGCAGCGCCGCTTCCACCAGCAACGGCCCTATCCAATTGGCTACTCGCAGGATCTGGTTTTCCGGGATCCCTTGCCGCAGCGCCACCTGCTGCCCATGGCTGCCCACGCAAAAGATCAAATGCTTGTGCCGCTCCAACTTTTGTTGCAGCTCTTGGCGGGCTTGCTCTAAGCTCTCAACACTTGAGGAAGGCTCCACCTCCGCCCGCGTTCCCAACAGGGCCAGCCCTTCCAGCACCCCAAAAGCAGCATTGGAGGTGCGCTCGGCCAGCAGCTTTCCTTCAGGCAAGATAATGCGAACCCGCAACCGGCAATCGGGGGGGATCCCGGGCAAAAGATTGATCTCAAACAAACGGCGGGCATAGGCATAAATGGCCGGGCTGCCATCGGTGCGTCGCCCCAGCCCTTCCCCGGCTTCCAAGATCAAGGGGGGATCCTCGGGATCCCTCTCCTCCAACCTCACCCAAGCCCAGACCGGTGTGTCGCGGGTGAGATCCAGGTGGGGGCCGGGATCCGAGCGGGTAATGGCCAGAGCTGTTGTCTTCTCCAAGGCAGCTACCTGCTCCACTGGGATGTGGATCCGAGCCTCAAGGGACTGGGGCTCAGCCTGCACCGCAACAACCAAGCGCCCCCCTTCCTTCTCCAAAGGGATCCCCAGAAGGTGGTGAAGAGCAGCCCTGGCCGAGGCAACGGCGAAAACGGGCAAGGTATAGCCCCGCGGTCGGGATCCCTGAACAGCATCCTGCATCTGCACAGCTTTTTGCTTCGGAAATGGATGACCGGAAAACCAAAATCTCCGGAAAATGCACACCTCAATTGTGGCTTGTGAGAGAACCCAGGAGTTTCGGGGAACACCTCCCGGAAGCAATCGTTAAATGATCTGGGGGAAGAAGAGGGGATCCGAAATTTGCCTTTTTCAATAAAGGTAGTCGAAAACTGGGGCAGCTATGAGCGAAGCAGTGCAGCACTACCTTGAGCGTCTGGAGTCGCAAATACAGGAGCTAAAAGCTGCCATCGAGCGGATGCCCGAGCAGGTGGTGGCCGTTCTCCTGGCTACCCAGGAAGCCAAAAAAAACACCCCCGCCCCCTCCCGTTACAGCGTTCTAATCTCAGACTTGGTGGAAGATGGCAGCCACAACTTCCTGCTGGATGATGAACCCACCGTGGTGAGCAACCGCAGCATGGGGCATGAGCTGGCCCCCGAAGCCCAAATACAGCGCCTGAGTGCCCAGTTAACCGCTGCCTACAACCGCATTGCCGCTCTGGAAGAGCAGCTCTTGGCCCAGCGCTTGCAACACTAAACCAAACCGACAGTCGTCCGGACCGGTCTGGAAAGGCTTCAACGGGGAACAGCAGAGGGCTTGCCTTTGCGTTGCACATCCTGCATCTGGAAGCCGTGCTTGCGCAGCTCTTGATCCAGCACCAGCTCGTTTTCCACGTGATCCACAAACAACACGCCGTTGAGGTGGTCGATTTCGTGTTGGATCACCCGCGCCAGCAAATCGTCGGCTCGAAGAGTGCGGGGCCGCCCCGTTTCATCCTTGAACGAAACCACAATCCCTTCTGGGCGCACGACCTCGCAAAACACCCCCGGAATGCTCAGGCAACCCTCCTGCCCGGCAACGGCCTCGCCAATGTACTCCCGGATCTCCGGGTTGATCAGCACCAGCGGTGGCACCTCCGGCTTATCGGGATAAAGATCCACCACAATCATGCGCTTGGGAATGCCAACCTGCGGAGCCGCCAGACCAATCCCATCGAAGCTGTACATGGTCTGCAGCATGTCCCGGGCAAGCTGGCGGATCTCGTCGTTGACCTGGCTGATGCGCTTGGCCGGCTGCCGCAGCACCTTGTCCCCCATGCGATAAATGTGCAGGGGCGGATGCTTCAGCTTCACTTTGGGAACAGCAACAGAAAGGGTAGCCACCATCCGGCAGATCTCACAGAATAACAGCAGGTATCAGGCCTGGATCCCCATTCTACATTCAGTCCTGGTTGTGCTGAAACCATTGTTGCCTAGCTCTCCTCTCGTTTTTGATTTTGAAGAGGGGGTAGGGACCTGTTTGGGATGATCATGGCTCAGGGTTGCCGTCGCCAGCCTCTGGAAGTCGTTGGGCCTGTTGGTCAATTCCCTGCTTAAAGCCCAAGGCCACCAAAATATTGGAGAGGGTGAGAAAAGCCTCTGCCCCTCCATGCAAGGGATCCACGTTGGCCAGGGAAGTGCCGTAGTGAACCTGAGCGTACAGCCCTGCCGGGATGCTGACGGCAACAAATAGCAACAGCAGCCAAAATCCAACCAAGGCCAAACGTGGGATCCGGCGCAGCCGCGACAGGAAGAATAAAAAGACCAGGTAGGGGAACAAAGAAAGGGCAAATAAACTGTTCATCGCCTAGTCGGGATCCCCCTTCTGTGCAGGCTCATCCACCCTTTCAGCCCGCCAAATGCGGTAAGCAGCCCAAGCCAGGGTGCAGTTGCCCAGCAAGGTCAAGCTGGCCTGTGCAGTGACCACCCAGTCCAACTTGGGGTCGTTGTCAAACCAGTGCCAGGTGATCGCGCACATTGCCCCCGACAAAGCGGGCAGCATCGCCCAGCTTAGACCTCGCCATTCGGGCCGGCCCACTCGCTCCCCAAATTGCCACACGAGCACAATAGCAGCGATCCACTCCAAAACACTGGCAATGTGAATCCACCAGGTGGGAAGCGAAAGGGCGTGCATCAGGCGCTGAGGGAATGACGCAGCAGTTGGCGGTAAGTGGCCTCCTGCAACAGCATTTGCTTGTGCAGTTTGACCAAGATGTCCTTGGCCTGCTCGGGGCTCATGCGAGAAACCAAGGTCTCGAAAGCCCGCTGGCGAAATTGCTGCTCCAAAGAGAGCTCTAGCGTTTCATCCATCATTATCACCTCAGGGTGCTCAGGTAGAGAGGTCTGCAAAGAGTTCCAACAGCGCAGATCTGGCCAGGTAGTGCAAGCGGGATAATACATATCTTAACAAATCGCAACAACGTGACAAGATGCCGGATCTCGACGTGCCGGAAGGGAGCTTGGCCGAGGCGAGGGCAGAGAACCTCAACCCAGTGGCAGAAAAAGTACAGGCCCGTCAAGTTGGACAAAGGTGCATTTTGGATGGGGAAGGGGGAAGATTTTCCGGCAGGGATCCCTTTACATCCTTTCACGTTGTGCGACTTAGCAAGGCTCCATGATAGAAGTGAAGTACTCTGGAGCTTTGTTGCCACCCTTGCTGATTGGTGACTTACCTTGCTTGAATTGCCATGACCATTTTTGTGGGGAACCTGAACTATAAAGCCTCAACAGAAGAACTAAAAGCTTTCTTCCAGCAGAGGTGGAACGTTAAGTCGGTTACAATCCCGATAGACCGAGAAACCGGGCAGACACGAGGCTTCGCGTTTGTGGATCTGGCAACCGAGGCCGAGGAAGATGAAGCTATTGAGAGCGCGAACGGGCAGGAATTCATGGGCCGGCCTCTGCGTTTGGATCGAGCCAGGCCCCGCCGCCAAGCCTAAGCAAAGATTGTTCAACCCTGGGTTTGCCATTCTGGACAACCAAAGGACTCCGTCCCGCTAACGCGAACGGCAAGGTTTATCCCAACAGATGGGAGAGCTGCAAAGTCTCCAAGAGCGCCCAAGATGGTAAGGTTGCTACATCTTTCCGACATTCATCTGGGCAGTGGCCTTGCCTACGGCCACATTAACCCGGCCACCGGCCTGAATACCCGTTTGGAAGATTTTGTAGCTTCTTTGCGCTTGTGCATTGACCATGCTCTCAACCAAGCGGTGGATCTGGTGTTGTTTGGGGGCGATGCTTTCCCCGATGCGACACCCCCCCCTCTCCATCAAGAGCTTTTTGCCCAACAGTTTCGCCGCCTGGCCGATGCAGGGATCCCAACCGTCCTGTTGGTGGGCAACCACGATCAGTACGGGCAGGGACAGGGAGGCAACAGCCTGGCTATCTACCGCGCTTTGGGGGTCTCAGGCTTTATTGTGGGGGACAGACTGGAAACTCATCGGATCGAAACTCGCGGTGGCCCGGTGCAGGTGACCACTTTACCTTGGCTGAGTCGCTCTGCTCTACTCGCCCAACAGGAAAGCTTGGCGCTTGAAGGGGAAATCCTCGCGCATCAGCTCCTGCAGCGCCTCCGCCTAGCCCTAGAAGGGGAGATCCGCACCCTGCAGCCAGGGATCCCGGCAATTTTGTTGGCTCACGTCATGGTGGAGACAGCCCGCTACGGAGCAGAACGCCATCTTTCGGTGGGCAGAGGATTTACGGTGCCCCTTTCGCTGCTGGCTCGGCCTGCCTATCAATATGTTGCCTTGGGGCATGTACACCGTCACCAGGTGCTGTGTCGGGATCCCTTGATGCTCTATCCCGGCAGCATTGAGCGGGTGGATTTTGGCGAAGAAAAAGAGGAAAAAGGCTGTGTGCTGGTGGAAGTCACCCCTACGGGGGCCAGCTATGAATTTTTGCCCCTGCCAACCCGTACCTTTCACACCATTCGCCTGGATCTGAGCGCAGATCCACCCCAGCAGGCGCAGTCCAAGCTGCTGGCCGCCATCGCCAAGGCCCCCGTGGCCGGCTCCATCCTGCGGTTGATCTACCGCATACGGCCCGACCAGCTAGAGTGCATTGATGAGCGGGCTCTGCACAACGCTCTTGCCCCTGCTTTTAGCTACACCATCGCCCCAGAAGTGGTCAGCCCCAGCCGCATCCGTCTGCCGGGATGGGATCCCAGCCGACTTGAGCCCCTGACGGCTCTGGAGCAGTATCTGGCCGACCGCAGCGATCTGGCCCCCTTGCACAACGATTTGCTGGCCGCGGCCCGTCAGTTGTTGGAGGAATATGTGGATCCCTTGCAGGACTGGGATCCCAACTGGGAGGAGCCGGGAGCTTCAAGCCCTGCCTCAGCAGAAGAGGAGCAGTTGCCTTTGTTTTGATTGGTTTTGAGATGCTGATACATTCACGCTGAACTCTCCTGAACATGGTTCAGGAAAGAAGCGATCGCATCCTGCCTATCTCTGAGCAGGAAGGCGGTATCCCGCAAAGCCCTGAGGAATACCCCCCGAGCGCTTTCCCCCTTCACTTCCCGGCAACCGTTGCGGTGGACTCAAGGATCAGGGGGGAAACTTGGTCTACTATATCCCTCTCAATGACTTTTGCCAAACCGCCTAAAGCTCAGTAAATTCAGCAAAGTTCAGGGTTTTGGGGGTTAGAGGCATGCTCTCTTTGTCGCCTCAGGGTTCATAGGGGTGGGGATGGGGGATCCCTGTACGAAGAAATCAGGACAGGAGTGCTCGCCAAAGCTGCGGGCTCCTCAAGTTTCAAGTGATCTGAATCACTTCGAAATGGCAAAAAGCAACACAAACTGGGAATCGGGTTGAAGACGTTGGCAACGACGGCATCAGCTCACTCACAGGGAACTGACTCAGACTGGTAGACCTCACACTGCCAGTCTTTTTTTGTTTAGGGCCTGGGGGCTGTGAAGTCGCAGCGAGCGGGGGATCCCTTTCTAGCATTCATGAAATTCCCATCTTCTTTTCTATAGAGTCAGCTAGAAATCGCAGGAGCCCCGCACTGTACCCGTAGGGTCAGTGCCGGGAGGAATGCGAGGTTACAATAGAACCATGACCCAAGTCCTGACCGTCTCCTGCAAGCTCAAGGTGTCCCAGTCGCAAGCCGCCAAATTGGACGCGACGATGGAGGCTTTTGGCCAAGCCTTGAACTGGGTCAACCAGAACACGCCGGAGAAGATCGTCAACGCGGTCAAACTGCAATCCCTTTGCTACTACGAGATTCGAGCCCGGTTCGGCTTGTCCAGTAACTTGGCTCAACAGGTGTGCAGACGGGTAGCGGGTTCCCGCAAAGTGGCTAAGCAGAAAAAGCGTCCCGTCAAGGAGTTTAAGAGCGGCTTTGTTACCTACGACGCTCGCATCTTTTCGTTCCGTCAAAAAGACTGGACGGTGTCGCTGACCACGGTGGAAGGGAGAGAACGCTTTGAGCTAGCCATTGGTAACTACCAGAGGGGAATGCTGGCTGGCTCTAACCCCAAATCGGCCACCCTAGTCCAGCGGAAGGATGGCTCCTACTACATCCAGATTTGCGTAGAGAAAAAACCACCCAAGCAACAAGATACCGACAAGGTGATCGGGGTGGACTTGGGAAGGACAGATATTGCCCATACGTCAGAGGGGGACAACTGGAATGGACAGCAGTTGAGCCGAGTTCGAGACCACTACTCCCGGTTGAGGGCGGTACTCCAACGCAAAGCCAGTAAGGGCACACGCAGTTCGCGGCGCAGATGCAGAGAACTGTTGCAACGGCTGTCTGGCAAGGAGAGACGCTTTCAAGTGTGGGTCAATCATCGCATCTCCAAAGCTATTGTCTCCAGGGCAAAAGCTACCAACAGCGCTATCGCTCTGGAAGACCTGACAGGGATCCGGGAAAGGGTCAATCAACAGCCACGCAGCAAAGCCGAGCGGCGCAGGGCCAACAGTTGGGCGTTCTACCAACTACGTCAATTTCTGGAGTACAAGGCGAGGGTTGCAGGGGTTTCTCTGATTCTTGTGCCGCCCGCCTACACGTCGCAGACCTGCCACAAGTGTTTGCATATCCATCCCGATCCTGCGCAATCCTACCGCAGTGGCAAGTCGTTCAAGTGTGGGCACTGTGGATGGGAAGGGGATGCGGATTTGAATGGTGCGAATGTGATTGCGCTTTTGGGGGCTGTCGTAAACCAGCCTAGAGGTCCGGGCTTGTTTTGTTCTCTGGTAGAGCAGAGCAGGCTCAGGGCTACTGAAAGCCCGCTCCGTACCGCTTTAGCAGTCGGAGTCGGGTAGTTTACTGCAAGTAGGTGTAGGCCCGCAGATTGTCTTCAAAGTGCTGCTGCAAGGCGCGGGCTTGATCCAGCGTGATCTGCCCTCGCTGCAGGGCGGTCTCGGTGGCGTGGTGGAGGGTCTCCACCAGATCTTCGCTGTTGTACTGCACCCAGCTCAGCACCTCGCCGATGGTGTCCCCCTTGATGACTTGGGAAACGTGGTAGCCGCCGGGGCGGGAGCGAATATGCACCGCGTTGGTATCGCCAAACAGGTTGTGCAGATCCCCTAGGATCTCCTGGTAGGCACCCCCCAGAAACACCCCCAGTAGGTAGGGATGCCCGTCAGGATCATGCAGCGGCAAAACCGAGGTGATTTGCCCGTCTTCGCCAAAGAAGCGGTTGATCTTGCCGTCGCTGTCGCAGGTCAGATCCGCCAGGGTAGCCCATTGGCGTGGCTCCTCATCCAGACGGTGGATGGGCATGATGGGGAAGACCTGGTCGATGGCCCAGCTATCCGGCAGGGATTGGAATAGAGAGAAATTGCCGTAGTAGATGCTGGCCAACATTTCGTCCAGATCCAAGAGATCCACCGCCACGGGGTGCCCTGCTTGGTGCTGCTCGTAGGCCAAGGTGCAGATCTTGTCGGAGCAGTTCCAAAACAGGCGTTCCACCTCGGCCCGCTCCTGCAGGCTGAGGGATCCCTCAGTGAACTGGCGCAGGGCGGCCTCCTTCAGCTCCTGACAACGGCGGTAATTGACCACCAGAGTATCGGGCTGGATTTGGTAGTAAAGCTGGTTTAGCTTCTGGATCACCTCCGCATCGGAAGTGAGCTGGGTGGGCATCGGGTAGGGGCTGGCAGCGTTGACATCTTGCACGTCAAACACCAGCACCGACTGGTGGGACATCAGGGCGCGTCCGCTTTCGGTCACCAGTACCGGCGGCTGGATCCCGTGGGGTTCCAGGGCGGTGAGCACGGTCTGCACCACGGTGGCGGCGTAGTCCTCCATGCTGTAGCTCTGGGAAAAAGGATTGGGGGACTGGGATCCGTCGTAATCAACCCCCAAGCCGCCGCCGATATCCAGGTAGCCCATGGGGGCCCCCAGCTTGGTGAGTTCGATGTAGATTTGGCTGGCTTCCCGCACGGCTCGTCCATGCACGCTCACCATCGAGATCTGGGAGCCGATGTGGTAGTGCAACAGGCGTAGACAATGCAGCTTGCCCGCTTCCCGCAGCCGTTCCACCACTTGCAAAATCTCGGTGGCCGTGAGGCCGAACTTAGCCCGATCCCCAGCCGAGGTGCCCCAGCGTCCACTGCCCTGGGCGGAGAGCTTGGCCCGTACCCCCAAGATGGGGTCGATGCCCAGTTGGTCGGCAGCCTGCAGCACCAGCTCCAGCTCTTGCAGCCGCTCCAAAACGATGATGGGTGTGCGCCCCAGCCGCTGGGCCAAGAGAGCCGTCTCCATAAAATCCCGGTCTTTGTAGCCGTTGCAGATCAGCAAAGCCCCGGGAGTATCCAGCAAAGCTAGGGCAATCAACAGCTCCGGCTTGGATCCCGCCTCCAGGCCAAAGTGGTAGGCACGACCGTGTTTCACCACTTCCTCCACCAGGTGGCGCTGCTGGTTCACCTTGACGGGATAGACCCCTCGATACACGTTGGGGTATCCAAAGCGCTGGATGGCCTGCTGAAAGCTCTCGCAAATTTGCCGCATGCGGTCGGCCACGATCTCGGGAAAGCGAATCAAGAGGGGCAACTGCAGGCCCCGCGCCACCAGATCCATCACCAAGTGGTACAGGTCAATGCCCGGTTCCTGCTGCTGTAAGCCCTGTGGGGTCACCTCCACATGACCGGCGGCGTTGATACGGAAGTAGGGATCCCCCCAACCTGAGATGCGATAGAGCTTTTCGCTGTCTCGCAGTGTCCAGGGAGAACGAGTCAAAGTCGGCATAGTAGCCCCCCAGATACCGAGATGTGAACAGCGCAGGATTTCTGCACAGAATCCACAATATATTGCCTTATTCCAGAATATGTCAAGATTTTTCTGGTGCGGGGGGACTCAGGCCCAAAAACCGCTAAGCCTTGCCAGACAAGGCTTTGGCTTGAGGATCTCTGTGCAACTGCCGCAGAACTCAGCTCGCTCAATCTCTTGTTTGCGCTGTTTTTCTTGATTTTCCTCTTGAATTCTCCGTTTTCCGTCTCTCCTTTCTGAGCTTGGGTCGGATCCCGACTTTTGCTGGGAAGCGTAGCGAGGAATACGGGGATGGCGCAGAGGGAAAAGACAGCCACCTGGGGCAAGTGGGCCACGCACGGGATCCCAAGAGCTCTCGCCGGCAACCCTTGACAGGGCCCCGTGGGCAAGACAAGGATCGGGGCGGTGACCTCGGAGAACCTGAACCATGGCTCAACTGCCCCGCTTCCGTCGCCGAGAAGTGTTGCTTTCTTTATTGGCCACCGGCGCTACCTTGAGCGCCTGCCAAAGGGGATCCCGTTCTGACCAACCCAGCGGCAGGGATCCCGTTCCTGCCTCCGGCAGCCAGTCCTCCGACAAAGTTTTGCTGATCAACGGGGCCGGGTCCACCTTTCCGGCTCCTCTTTACTTGCGCTGGTTTTCCGATTACCGCCAGGTGGATCCCAAGGTGGAGATCAATTTCCAACCGGTGGGCAGCGCCGCTGGGATCCGGCAATTTATTGACCAGACAGTGGACTTTGCCGCCAGTGATGTGGCCATGACCGATGCCGAGATCGCCGAGGTGAAGCGGGGTGTGGTCATGATCCCGATGACCGCAGGCAGCATTGCCGTAGGCTACAACCTGCCGGGGATCCCTTCTGGACTCAAGCTGTCTCGACCCGTTTTGGTGAAGATCTTTCGCGGCCAAATCGACCAGTGGCGGGATCCGGAGATCCTGGCCCTGAACCCGGAGCTAACCATTCCCGATCTGCCCATCACCGTCTGCTACCGCTCCGATGGCAGCGGCACCACCGATACCTTTACCCGCCACCTGGCGGCCATCGATCCGGCTTGGGCCTCAGAAATCGGTGTTGGCATGTCGCTGGAGTGGCCGGTGGGCATTGGGGTGAAAGGCAACGAGGGCATGAGCGCCCAAATGCTTCTCAGCGAAGGGGTGATCGGCTACGTGGAGTCGGTCTATGCCCGCGAGCTGGATCTGTCGGTGGCAGCTCTGGAGAACCGCCGCGGCGAGTTTGTTCTCCCCTCCCCGGAAGCCTCGGCCCTGGCCTTGAGCGAAATTGAGCTGCCGGAAAACCTGCGGGCTTTTGTGCCGGATCCCGCTGGCCCTGGAGCGTATCCCATCGTCACCTACACCTGGATCCTGACCTACCGCCGGTACTCGGATCCCGCCATGGCCGCCGCCCTGCAAGCTGTGCTCCGCTGGGCCCTTACCGAAGGACAAGCCCTGGCCGAGGAGATGGGCTACCTGCCCCTGGCCGCAACCGTTGTGAACCGCGGCCTGGAGGCGCTGCAGCTTATCCAGAGCTAGCCTGGCAGCAGTCCCCCAAGAGTTGCCAATAGCTGCCAACCCAGGCCATACCCCAAGCGGCACCGAAAGCAAGGCTGCTGCAGGTACGGAGATCCGTAACCGGTCTGCCCTTCAGCCCCGAGAAATGGGCGGCATTCTCGCCCTGGCCTCGCCAACCAGCTGGTTAGGATCGACCCAGGAAGTGACCAAGCATCTGCCGGATTTTCACAGATTGGCTGCCCAAGCTACTTCACACAGGCTGGCGGCGGTAACCGAAGCAATGTACTCAAGAAGAGGAGAATAAGGAGCCGATGGGAAAAGTTGTAGGAATTGACCTGGGCACAACCAACTCGGTTGTCGCCGTAATGGAGGGGGGTGTCCCCACCGTCATCGCCAATGCTGAGGGTACTCGCACCACACCCTCGGTGGTCGCCTTCACCAAAGATGGAGAGCGCCTGGTGGGCCAAATGGCCCGCCGCCAAGCGGTGCTCAACCCGGAAAACACGTTTTACTCGGTTAAGCGGTTCATCGGTCGTAGGTACGATGAGCTGAATGCCGACTCCAAGCGGGTCTCCTACCAGGTGCGGCGGGATGAGCGGGGCAATGTCAAGTTATACGCCCCCCGCCTGAACAAGGAATTTGCGCCGGAAGAGATTTCGGCCATGGTGCTGCGCAAGCTAGCGGATGATGCCAGCCGCTACCTGGGCCAGCCGGTCACCCAAGCGGTGATCACGGTTCCTGCTTACTTTAATGACTCGCAGCGGCAGGCCACCAAAGATGCGGGCCGCATTGCCGGTTTGGAAGTGCTGCGCATCATCAACGAGCCGACGGCAGCCTCTTTGGCCTACGGCTTGGACAAGCGCAACAACGAGACCATCCTCGTCTTCGACCTGGGCGGTGGCACTTTCGATGTGTCCATCTTGGAAGTGGGGGATGGCGTTTTCGAGGTGAAATCCACCAGCGGCGATACGCAGTTGGGCGGCGATGACTTCGACAAGAAGATCGTCGATTGGATGGCCGAGCAGTTTAAGCAAATGGAAGGGATCGACCTGCGGCAAGACCGGCAGGCGCTGCAACGGCTAACGGAAGCTGCGGAAAAAGCCAAGATCGAGCTGTCCAGCGTTTCCGAAACCACCATCAACCTGCCCTTCATCACTGCCACTGCCGATGGGCCCAAACACCTGGAGCTGAAGCTCTCCCGCGCTCAATTTGAACACCTCTGTGCCGACCTGCTGGAGCGCTGCAAGGGGCCGGTGGAACAAGCCCTGCGGGATGCCAAGCTCACCAAGGCCGACATCAACGAAGTGGTGCTGGTGGGGGGATCCACCCGCATTCCGGCGGTGCAGCGGCTGGTGAGGGAGCTGCTGGGCAAAGAACCCAACCAAAGTGTCAACCCCGATGAGGTGGTGGCGGTTGGGGCGGCCATCCAAGCGGGTGTGCTGGCGGGCGAAGTCAAAGACGTGCTGCTGCTGGATGTCACCCCCTTGTCCTTGGGGGTGGAAACCTTGGGCGGCGTGGCCACCAAGCTCATCCCGCGCAACACCACCATCCCCACCCGCAAGTCGGAGATCTTCTCCACTGCCGAAGATGGGCAGACCTCCGTGGAAATCCACGTGGTGCAAGGGGAGCGGGAGCTGGCCCGCGACAACAAATCTCTGGGCCGCTTCAAGCTGGACGGGATCCCGCCGGCCCCCCGCGGTGTGCCGCAGATCGAGGTCACCTTCGACATCGACGCCAACGGCATCCTCAAGGTGACGGCCAAAGACAAAGGCAGCGGCAAAGAGCAGAGCATCTCCATCACCGGCGCCTCTACTTTGGATAGCAAAGAGGTGGAGCGCATGATTGCTGAGGCAGAAAAATACGCTGCCGAAGACCGGGCCCGCCGGGAGAAAATTGAGCGCCGCAACAAGGCCGACTCGCTGGCCTACCAAGCCGAGCGGCAGTTGAAGGAGTTGGGCGACAAGATCTCCTCCAGCAAACGCAGCCAAATCGAGACTCTGGTGCGAGAACTGCGGGAGGCCATCCAGCGGGAGGACGACAGCGCCATCCAGAGCAAAGAGCGGGAGCTGCAAGAGGCTCTCTACGCCATGAGCAGCGAGCTGTATCAACAGCCGGGGGCCTCCTCTGGCCCCACTCCCGGCTCAGGGAAAACCTCCGGCGGCAGCGATGATGTGATCGATGCCGACTTCACCGAGAGCAAGTGACTGCTCAGGGATCCCTCCGTGGGCCGCGGGCCCAGGGCGGATCCCGCCCTTACTTGTAGCGCCGATAATGAGGAGGGACGGGATGGGCGATGGCGTCTAGCCCGCCTCCTCATTTTCTTCAGTAGGTCGGAGGGAAGGAGCCCTTGCCGGGGACGCCTAGCCTCGTGGTTTTCTGCCCACTCTCAGCGATTTGCCTGCGGACGCCTCCATGCAAAACTTTAAGGACTACTACAAGATTTTGGGGGTCAGCAAAACGGCCACTGCCGATGAGGTGAAACAAGCCTATCGGCGCCTAGCCCGCAAGTATCACCCAGATGTCAACCCCAACGACAAAGCGGCTGAAGAGAAATTCAAAGACATTAACGAAGCCTACGAAGTTCTCTCGGATCCCGGCAAGCGCAGGCAATACGACCAATTTGGCCAATACTATCAGCAGGGCGGGTTTCGCTCCAGCCGCGATGCCTACACCTACAGCAGCAGCCCCTTCAGCCAAGACTTTGGGGGGAGCGGATTTGGGGGGAGTGGCGTCGATTTCAGCCAATTTGATGATTTTCAAGACTTCATCGATCAACTGCTGGGCCGGGTGCGCAGCCAAACCACAGACCGCAGCAGCGGATTTTCGGGATCCACTGGCAACACCAGTTACGATGCTGAGGCCACCATCCAGATCAGCATTCCAGAAGCTTTTGAGGGGGGCAAGCGTCGCCTGCGGGTGGGCGGGGATCGCGTGCTCGAGGTAAACATCCCGCCGGGAATTACGCCAGGGAAGCGGATTCGCCTGCGCGGCCAAGGCCACCCCAACCCCAACGGCGGTGCCGGTGATCTGTACCTTAAAATTGAGCTGAAAGACCACCCCTTCTATCGCCTAGAGGGATTCGACGTTTACTGCGATCTGCCCATCAGCCCCAGCGAAGCGGTTTTGGGCGCCCAGGTGGAAGTGCCCACCTTGGATGGGGTGGTGAAGCTGCGGATCCCACCTGGCATGCAGCCGGGGCGAAAGTTGCGGCTGGCGGAAAGGGGATTTCCCAAAGGCAACGGAGAACGGGGGGATTTTTACGTGGTGGTGCAGATCCATTTGCCCACCCAGATCTCCGAAGAAGAGCGAGAACTTTACGAAAAGCTGCAGCGGGTTCAATCCTACGATCCCCGCGCCACCCTTAAGCTCTAGCATTGATATTCTCCGATATTCTCCCACGGCCAAAGCCTCAAGATTCTTGACAAGCGCTCCGCGCCGCCTGAAAGCAGGAAGCCGCCCTTCTAGCTTGCTTCCGGTAGCGGTAGGGCGGGGCTGGAGGCCCAGCCTTGGGGTCAAGATGGGGTCCTGCTGGAATCTGGTTGCGTCGGCGGGACGGGAGCTGCATTTGCTTCCAGAGGTTCCTGACGAGAGCATCCCTGGCTCCATTGCAGTTGCCGCAGGATCCCGCGCAACAAGGCCACCTCGGCCACGGTTAGGCCGGCCCGCTGGAACAGGGCGCGAAACTTGAGCATTTTGCGGCGGGCTGTGTGGGGGTGCAGGTAGCCAATTTGCAGCAACAGCGCTTCCAGGTGAGCGAAAAAGCCTTGCAGCAGCTCGAAGGGGGCAAGCCTTTGCGGTGAGGGCACAGGAGGAGCGGGAGAAGGGCTCTCGCAGGCAAGGGTGTACAGCTCATAGCAACAAATGGCCACGGCTTGGGCCAAGTTCAAAGAGGGATAGGTCGCATCGGTGGGGATCTGGATCTGGCGATGGCAGAGGGCCAGCTCCTCGTTGCTCAAGCCGCGATCTTCGGGGCCAAACACGAGGGCGGCAGGGCCGGCGGCCAGCAGAGCGGGAAAGGCTTGGCGGGGGGACTGAATTTGCCATTCGGGTGGGTAGGTTTGGCTGCGCCCCGTTGTCCCGAAAACCTGCACACACCCTTGCAGGGCTTCGGGCAAAGTTTGCACCTTCCGGGCTTGATGGAGCAGGTCTGCCCCATGCACGGCTGTGGTGATCGCTTCCATATCGAGGGGATCGCATTGGGGATCCACCAGCACCCACTGCCTGAAGCCCATGTTTTTCATCACGCGGGCAATGGCGCCGAGGTTGCGCGGCCCAGCCGGCTGCACCAATACAAGCCGTACCTGCGCCAGTTGTTCAGGGCCAGAGTGGGGTAATATCGGCATCAGGTTGGGATCCCCCAGAGTGCCTAGAGTAGAGAAGAGGAGCTTGATTTTGTCATAGATTGCATCCATGGGATCCGCATACCGTTGTTGGCTGAGCTTGATTTGTCTGGTGTTGGTGGGATGCTGCTGGGGATCCCCGGCGCTGGCTGCCCCTTCATCGCTGGCAGGGCCGGCTCAGGTATCGCCCCAGCTCGTTCGCGATAGCGACTCAGAGCGGTTTTCTCTGGCCGAGGCGCGGCAGCGGCTGGAAGCCATTGCCGAGGTCATGCGCTCGATTCGCCTGTGCAACCGGCCCAACTGCCGCTACCGAGATATCGCTGTGGACGTGTGGCCTGTGGACATATCCATCCCCAATGGTGGTGCCGAGCCGTTCTACGAGGGCAGCATCGACGCCATGATCGACCGTCCTTCCGGCAGCTTGGATAAAGCCCACTACCGGCTGCAGTTTCGCCAGGGGCGCTGGCAGTTGCTGGGGGGCGAAGAGGTGTCCGATGTCTCTTCCTTTTTCTTTGAGGGAGATACCTACGAGGTGTTCAGCGCCTACGGCACCCGCAGCCACAAAGCCAAGTTGGCAGATGCCAGCAGCAACCTGCGCGTGGGCTATCGGGAGCTGTATTACCGCGTTTTCGACCAGGGCCAAGAGCGTTTGCACTAGCGCTGCGGAGCACGATGAGAGGCCGGCAACACACCTTAGCCAGCTCTATTGCCCTAGAAGGCGTTGGCCTGCACACCGGCCTGCCAATTGGCTGCAGTCTGCATCCAGCTCCTGCCGGCAGCGGTCGGGTGTTTGTGCGGGTGGATCAACCGGGATCCCCTGAGATCCCGGCTCGGTTGGGATCCCTGGCCCCTGCCCATCTCTGCACCCTGTTGCAGCAGGGATCCCCCTCTGTTCAAGTGCAGACGGTGGAACACCTGCTGGCCGCCCTTTACATCCTGGGCATTGACAACTGCCGCATCGAGGTGGAGGGGCCGGAGCTGCCGATTCTGGATGGCTCTGCCCTGCCCTTTGTAGAGGCCATTGCCCAGGCCGGGATCCAGGCCCAAGATCAGCCAGCCCTGCTGGGGGTGATCCAAGAACCGGTCACTGTCTGGGCGGGGGAAGCCTTTGTCAGCGCCCTCCCCCATCCTACAGCCCGCTTTACCTATGGCATCGATTTTGCCGATTGCCCGATTGGAGAACAGTGGCTGAGCTGGAGGGAGAACAGGCCGGATTTTGTCCAGTCCATTGCGCCGGCCCGCACCTTCGCCCGCCAGCAGGATGTGGAGCTGGCCCGGGAACGGGGGCTAATCCAGGGGGGCAGCCTGGAAAATGCCATTGTCTGTAGCCAAACCGAGTGGTTGGGGCCATTGCGCTACCCAGATGAGCCGGTGCGCCATAAGCTGATAGATTTACTAGGAGATCTCAGCCTCCTGGGCTGCCGACTGCAGGGGCACATTGTGGCCTACAAGGCGGGCCATGCCCTGCACCACCGTTTGGCCGAGCAGTTGCTCAAGAGTGGATCCCTGCTGATCCATGAAGAGTGAGGGGGAGCAAGGGATCCGGTTGCGCAGCAACAACCCTGCCATCCTCAGTTGCGAGAGCGGTGCGGAGCACTTGTCTTCAAGGGGATCCGCTCTATTGGAATCTCTTGATCTCTTCTCCGTAGATCCCTGGGTGCTCTTTTGGCTGAGTTCTGGCCTGCCGTCCTGATACATTTACGCTGAACACTGCTGAACATCACTGTTCAACTATGCAGCGATAGCATTCTGTTTGTTTCCAACCAGAATGGCGGTATCCCGCAAAGCTTTGAGTAGAATACCCAAAGCGCAGTTTCCGTGTCGTCTTACTACCAATTTTCTGCTTTGCTTTGGCTACCATGTTGGCAGACTCGAAAGTAAACAGAAAGATCAACTGGTAGTAATCCGTACTGAACATATTATACATACTGAACATATTATACATTATTTTCAGTATAGTTGAGCTTATTATTGACTAGAGTCATGCTCCCCGTCCGGGATTTGGTTTTGTCCTCTGCCTCTGTGGGTTCACCATGTCCTCTGATGTCTCTCCTCCTCCCCTTCTCTCGGCTGAAGCAGCCGCTCAATTGGCAACCGCTCCCCCCGTCTTCACAACGGAGCAGATTTTGGAGATCTTGCCCCATCGCTATCCTTTCTTGCTGGTGGATCGGGTTGTGGAGTATCAACCGGGGCAACGGGCGGTGGGCCTGAAAAACGTCACCTTCAACGAGCCTTTTTTTCAAGGGCATTTCCCCAACCGACCCATCATGCCCGGCGTCCTAATCGTCGAGGCCATGGCCCAGATAGGGGGGATCGTGTTGACCAAGTTGCCGGACGTGGCCGGGCGTTTGGCCCTGTTTGCCGGGATCGATGGCGTTCGCTTTCGCCGCCCGGTACTGCCGGGGGATCAGCTGCTGCTCTCCGCCGATTTGCTCACCATTCGCCAGAGGCGCATTGGCAAGATGTTCTGCCGCGCTCAGGTGGGAGGGCAACTGGTAACCGAGGGGGAGCTGATGTTCTCCCTGGTGGATTGATGGGCCAACAGCGGCCATCCGGGAGGCGCTCCGGTGTGGGTGTTCTCGCAATTGAGATAAAGTGTTGGGATAGAAAGATGGCTCAGGGGCTGCTTGCGCCTTTCTGTCGGGATACGGTAAACATGTTGTCGCGACAGTGGGGCGTAGCTCTAAGGCTCATCTCCCCTGGAGTCAAGTCTTGGTGATCCTTCGCAGGGTTGGGAGCGTAACCACAGTTGCTGGCTAGGTCGGAAATGAGTTCGTTCGCTTCAGCGGGATCCACTCCCAACATCTCTGCAAGTGCGCCGCACCGCTCACGGGAGCGGATTCATCCCACCGCGGTGATCCATCCGAAAGCTGAGCTACACGAGACGGTGCAGGTTGGCCCGTATGCGGTGATCGGCGAGCATGTTCGCATTGCTGCCCATACGGTGGTGGGGGCCCATGTGGTGATCGATGGCTGGACGGAAATCGGCGAGGGCAACCACATTTTTCCGGGAGCAGTTGTGGGCACCGAGCCTCAGGATCTGAAGTACAGCGGCGCCCCCTCTCAAGTGGTGATCGGCAGAGGCAATCGCATCCGCGAGTTTGTCACCATCAACCGGGCCACCAATGAAGGGGAAGCCACCCTGATTGGAGATTACAACCTGCTGATGGCCTACACCCATGTCGCCCACAACTGCGTCATCGAAAATCAGGTGGTGATTACCAATGCTGTTTCCTTGGCCGGCCATATCCACATCGAGTCTCAAGCCCGCATTGGCGGCATGGTCGGGATCCACCAGTTCACCCGCATCGGGCGCTTGGCCATGGTGGGGGCGATGAGCCGGGTTGACCGCGACGTTCCCCCCTACATGTTGGTGGAAGGACATCCGGCTCGCATCCGCGGTCTGAACTTGGTGGGGCTGCGGCGAGCCCAAGGGATGGAGGGATCCCTGCCCTTGCTGCGGCAGGTCTACCGATTTTTGTACCGCTCAGGGTTGCCTTTGGAAAAAGCGCTGCAAACACTGCGCAGCAGCCTGTGTGTCGTTTGTAACAGCGGTGCGGAGGGAGAGCGCCATGTCCTTTCTCTGCAGGGGAAAGAGTGGGTGGACGAGACGGGATCCCTGCAACATCTGCTGCAATTTTTGGAAGACTCCCTCTCCCAGCCCCAACGACGAGGCCCTCTGCCGGCCCTGCGCGGGAGGGGGGAAGATCCGCCGGTGCAGAGCACTTCAGAGCTGGATGACTAAAGATTGGGGTCGGGAGCGTAGCTCTGGTGAGCCACCTGTTCATCTGCACGGGCGAGGTCTCAGGGGATCTGCAGGCCGGCCATCTGATCGAAGAATTGCTGCGCCAACGCCCTCAGCTGCGCATCACCGCCGTGGGAGGGGAGCGCATGGCTGCTGCGGGGGCCCGTCTGTTGCACCGCACCACCGAGATCAGCTCCGTTGGCATTTTAGAGGCTCTTCCCTTTATCGGCCCCGCCCTCTGGACGGAATGGAAGATTCGCCGCTTTTTGGCCCAAGACCCGCCAGATGTGGCCGTGCTGGTGGACTACATCGGCGTCAACAGCCGCATTGCCCGTCTGCTGCAACGGCGGCAGATCCCTGCTGTCTATTACATTGCCCCCCAAGAGTGGGTGTGGTCGCAGGACGCCCGCCTCACCTACCAACTGGCCCAGCAGATGCGGCTGATGTTGGCGATTTTCCCTGAGGAAGCCCGCTACTACGCGGCGGCAGGAGCCCATGTCCAGTATGTGGGCCATCCCCTGTTGGATATTTTGGCCGCTGTGCCCAGCCGTGCTGCCGCCAGAGCCCAGTTGGGGATCCCTGCCGAAGCCACGGTGGTGGTGGTGGTGCCGGCTTCGCGTCGGCAAGAGCTGCGCTCGGTTCTGCCTGTCTTGCTCAAGGCGGCTCAGTTGTTGCAAGCTCACCTGCCTCAGGCACAGTTTTGGGTGCCCCTGGCCTCGCCCCGTTTTGCTGCCCCGATTGCGCGGGCTGCCCGCCGCCTTGGGCTCAACCTCACCCTTTTGGATCCCCAAGCTCTGCCCTTCTTCTCCCCCCACAAAGCTCATCACCTCGCCTTGGCAGCGGCTGATTTGGTGTTGGCCAAGTCGGGCACGGTGAACTTGGAGACGGCCATCTTGGGGATCCCCCAGGTGGTGATCTATCGCCTCAACCCCATCACCTTCTGGATCGCCCGCCATTGGCTGAGGGTGTCGGTGCCCTTCATGTCTCCGCCCAACCTCGTGCAGATGCGCCCCATTGTCCCGGAGTTGCTGCAGGAGCAGGCCCAGCCGGAGAAGATCGCCCAACTGGCGCTGGAGTTGCTAACTCGGCCGGAACGCAAAGCCCAACTGCAAGCCGACTATGCCGCGATGCGGGCAGCCCTAGGAGAACCCGGCGTTCTGGCTCGCGCTGCCAAGGCCATCCTAGAGGTGTTGGATGGCGAAGCTGGATCGAAGCAGGATCCCTTCCGCCGCTAACTCCGGCGACCCAGCACCTGGGGCACGGCCCGTCCTCCCGCCAAGGCCGCTGTCGAATCCTCCTCTTCCAGATACTCAGCATCTTGGTTGACGCGCCACCCATCGTAGCGCCGTTCCCCCGCCACAATGTTGCGAGCGGCCAAGAGGCCCGTCATCATGGCGTGATCCTGGTTATTGTAGCGGTGCATGCCGTTGCGGCCTGCCACCTGCAAATTGGGCAGTGCTTCTTCCAAAAAGGTTCGAATGGTCTGGATGTGAGCTTGATAGCCGTGATTGTAAACCGGGTAGGCTTTCGGGGCGCGAATGACTGTGCCGCCCAAAACCTTTGCCTTCCCCAGCAGGCCCAACCGCTGCAATTCCAGCGTTGCCAAGGCCATCAAATCCCCATCGGTTTGTCCCCAAAAGGGATCCGTCGCTGAGCAAAAATACTCCAAACCCAAGCAGGTGACCGAGGGATCCGGAACCATGTCCGCGCTCCAATTCTTGAAGTTTTGGATACGCCCCACCCGCACCGAGGGATCGTGAATATAGATCCAGTGATCTGGAAATAGGTTGGGCTCATCCACCAGCAAAGCCACCGTCAAAAAATCCCGATACCGCAGTTGTTCGGCAGCCTCTCGCACCGGCTCCGGTGCTGCAGGTACCAAAGCCCGCACCAGAGAGCGCAGCGGCATGGTGGAAATGAACTGCTCGCCTGAACTGCTCGCCGGTCACCCAAAAGGTCTCTCCCCCTTGAGAACAGGCTTGTACAGCTTGAACTCCGGCCCGGTTCCAGTGGATTGCCGTAACCTTGCGATCCAGTTGTACCGGCTGCCCGGCTTCTGCCAGCAAGGTTTGAACGCGCTCCCACATCTGGCCTGGCCCTAGGCGAGGATAGCGAAAGCGATCGATCAGGGTTTTGATCACCCCCTCTCGGTTGGGGAAAAAGGTTTTACGGATCAAAGAAGCCATCGACAGACCCTTGATCCGCTGGGCTGCCCAGTCGGCGCTGATCTCGTGACAAGGGATCCCCCACACTTTCTCGGTGTAGGTCTTAAAAAAAGTGCGATACAGCCGTTCCCCAAATTGGTTAATGACCCAATCTTCAAAAGATACAGGATTGGGCCTGGGAAAGAGGCGCGCCTTTAGGTAACTGAGCAGACAGAGGGTGGTAAACCCTGGCCCCAGTTTGGCAAAAACATCCGTAGGTCGAATTGGATAATCAAAGAAAACACCTCGGTAAAAAATGTGGGAAAGCCGACGGCAAACCTGCATTTCCGAGCCCAAAATCTCCGTCCACAGAGCCTCAATTTCCGCCGACTTGGAGAAAAAGCGGTGTCCACCGATATCAAAGCGATAGCCTTGGTAGGTTACAGTGCGGGATAGCCCCCCTACCTGCACCGGATCC
Organism: Thermostichus sp. OS-CIW-26; assembly: GCF_054058395.1. Taxonomy (NCBI): domain Bacteria; kingdom Bacillati; phylum Cyanobacteriota; class Cyanophyceae; order Thermostichales; family Thermostichaceae; genus Thermostichus; species Thermostichus sp. OS-CIW-26. Next base: position 88,459 of record NZ_JBSSAG010000001.1, read on the forward strand.
GCTTCCAAAACCGTTACCGGGTAGCCCTGCTTGTTCAGCTCGTAGGCGGCACTCAATCCAGCTGGCCCCGCCCCAATCACCACTGTGGACTGCACTCTGGATAGCTGCCTTGAGGTACCATCTGGTAGTGGGGTCATTTCCTCAGAAATGTTCTCAGAAACAGTCATGGCAACTTCTCACACCACCTCGTCAATCCTAACGGAAATAGGTCTGTTCAAGGGATCCCCGGCCTGGGCGCGAAAGTGCTATGCCTACGGCACCCCGTCGGGAACCGCACCGCTAACGCGAAAGATTAAGCTGGAGACAGATTAGAGATCCCTTTTGTGTGCAAAGAAAGCCTTGGTGCTTCGCACCGCCGTCGCGAATGGCCGACTCTGTGGAGTGAATTTTGTGCAATCTCCCCCCATCCCCAATCCTGGACATCTGCTGACAAATGCTTCGCCGACAGTACTGTTGGCCGATGACGACCCATGCATACGCGGGTACTTGACCCACCTGTTGGTTCATGAAGGCTATCAAGTGGCAGAGGCTGAAGACGGCGACCAAGCCTTGCTGCTCTTCGGTCAAACTCAGCCTCAAATTGCCCTGCTGGACGCCCTCATGCCCGGCACGGATGGGTTCGAGTGTTGTCGCCGCCTGCGGGCTTTGGATGCGAATCTGCCCTGCTTGATGATTACCTCGCTCGAGGATCAAGCTTCCGTAGACAAAGCCTTTGCTGCCGGAGCCAGCGACTACATGACCAAGCCCATTCACTGGCCGATAATGCGTCAGCGCATCCAACACCTGATCAAGGCCCGCCAGAACTTGTTGAACCTACGCCAACAGGCGGCCCGCGAGCAAGCCCTGAACCGCATCGTCCGAGCCATTCCCACTTCTTTGCAGTTGGATCAAATCCTTGCTGCCGTCACCCGCGAGATAGGCCATTTGCTAGAGGCGGATCGGGTAAGCATCAGCATCTATCAGCCTCAGCAACAGCATTGGCGTATTGTCTCCGAGTACAGCACTCAACAGGATGGCTACCTGGGCTGTCTCATTCCCGATTCCGAAAGCCCCATTGCCCGGCAACTGAAGCAGGGGAAAGTGGTGTTGCTGGAGGCAGCCGACCAAGCCAAAGGCTGGGTCTACATCTCCGCCATGGCCAAAGCCTATCCTGGCAGTTGGCTGCTGGTACCGCTCTACGGCGGCGAAAGCCCCGAATCTGACTCGGCCCACCCCACCCTTTGGGGCAGCCTGTGCCTGCAACTGAAAACGGCACGTCCCGGTTGGCTGGCCACCAATCAGGATCTGATCTTGGCCCTGGCCGATCACCTCTCCATTGCCATTCAGCAGGCGGAATTGTTCCAACAGGTTCAGGAGCTGAACCGCACCCTGGAAGAAAAGGTACAGGCCCGCACCGCCCAACTGGAGCGCCAGGTACAGGAATTGCAGCGGCTGGATTGCCTAAAAAATGACTTCCTTAGCACGGTGTCCCACGAGCTGCGCACTCCTCTTTCCAACATGAAAATGGGCATCCGCCTGCTCAGCGCCGTTCTGCTGCCTGCTCAGGGCGCTGCCCGATCCCCGGATCCGGCCAAGATCTCTCAGTACTTGAAGGTGTTGGAGAACGAATGTGAGCGGGAGATCAGACTGGTCGAGGATCTGCTGGAACTGCAGCAGTTGGAGATGCTCAAGGGACTCCGTCCCGCTAACGCGAACGGTTCACAGCGGCCCTGCTGGTTGGAGCTGCAAGAGTGGTTGCCCCAGATCGCGGAGCCCTTTGCTCAGGAGGCCCATAGTCACCATCAGCGCTTCAGCCTTGGGATCCCTCCAGGACTGCCTGCCATTTTTACCCTGCCGGGAGTGCTAAAGTCGGTGCTGGCGGAATTGCTGAAAAATGCATGTAAATTCACCCCTGCTGAGCACCTGATCAGCCTTCAGGCCACCTGCCATTCCGACCACCTGGACATCCAAGTCCTCAACACCGGCGTAACCATTCCCCTGGAAGAGCAAAAGCGGGTATTTGAGAAGTTCTATCGGGTGCCCAGCGCGGATCCCTGGCGGCAAGGGGGGACAGGGTTGGGGTTGGCCCTTGTGCGGCAGCGGGTAAGCCTGTTGCAAGGAAGCATTCACCTCAACAGCGGGGCCAGCCACACCTGCTTTACCTTGCGGCTGCCTCGGGTTCTCCCTGCCTTTGGCCAAGGCAAGCCAGCTCAGCCTAGGGTGTAGGCGTCGGGGTAGCCGGCTTTGGAGAGTTGGAAGCTTCCCCTTCCTGCAAAACTTCTTGCAAGCGGGCCCGAACCCGCTGGTTGAGAACAGGATTTTCGTTGGCCAAGGTCATCAATTCGCGGTATTGAAGCACTGTCAGCCCTTGCTCCTCGACAATGCGGCTGGCTTGGGTTTCTGTGCGCTGCATAATTTGCTCGTACTCCTCCTCGTTCTGGGTTTCCCGCAGTTGGGCGCTCGCTTCCCGGATCAGGGGATCCAACTCCAACAGAATCCGCACCAACTGTTCCACCTGGGCATCGGTGACTTGCTCTGGGGTCAGGGCTGGAGATGCCACAGGGCTGGGAGTTGCTGTGGCCGGAGCCCCCCCCGAAGTCGGAGAAGCAGTTGCAGCAGGGCCAGGCGACGGGGTTGCTCCCTGTGCCCAAGCCGGCAGGGATCCCAAGCTGAGTCCCAGGCCCATCAGCAACGCGAATTTCATCATGCCCAAAACTCCCCAAACCCAGACAAGATAGACCTAAGCCCTTGAGGTGCAGCCAAACCTGAAGCCAGACTAGCAAGATGCCTGAATTCCGTCTAATCGGTTCAACGCAGTCCTGAGTGCCCATCAAGCTCATCCCAGCTTGCCGGCACCTGAGGCGCGATCCATCCAATCCCTACGGTACCAGAACTCCTCACTCCAGGGCTCCCAGGATGAACTCGCGAAAGGGCTGTGTGGACATGCTGGGGATCTCTTGTAGAAACAAGAAGTTGGTTGTAGACTTAGCTGATACACTTATAGTGCACTGTTCGAGGGTAGCCTGGCACTGGAGTGCCCTTCTTTCTCGGCAGTTAAGCAGCTTCAGACTTGCAATTGACTCAGCACCTCAACCCAAGGAGGAGCCTCTTAAATCTGAGTTTAGGTATATGTTCTGTTGAGTATCGTTTCTGTTAATGTTAAACTTGAGGGCAAACTTGATGAGGATATCCTACGTCGGCACCTGACTTTCTTTGTAGGCGTCAGAGCCACTGGATTCCCATCAATGTCAACGGTCAACCTAGCATCAATATAAACGGTCAACATAAAGGGTCAACCTAGCGAGCGCCCAGTCGCCGGCCCTTTTTATAGGCGGTCTTTGCGGGGTTTCTGATTGGATTTTTTAGGGCGCGCCCATAGCTAGCCCTTCGTGGGCGTTGGGGGTAGTTCCTGTTTTTATCGCCTTTGTAAAAGATGATAACAAAAATGGGTAAAAGTTATTGCTTTTCTTAAGCAGCGCTGATATATTCTTTGCGGTTGCGGTTGTTCGGTCATCCTTCTACAGGAGGCTTACATTGGTTAGGAGAAGAAAGCGTAAGAGTCGCCGTCGTCTGGAAGGGCGCAAAATTTTAGATCACATTCCTCAATTTAATTTGGACAGTGGTGAAGAGAAGTCTGTAACCGCTGCTCGAAAGTATATTCAGGAAAAGTCTATTCAGCCCCCCGCACTTATTTTGGTGCGACGAAATGAACATACAGTTGATCGGTTTTTCTGGGCGGAGAAGGGGTTGTTCGGCGCGCAATATGTCGAGGAGAACCACTTCCTTTTTCCCAGCCTGCGAGCTTTGCTAGCAGAGGTTGCGGCTGAAAAGCCAGAGAAAAAATCCTCGAAGACCCTTGCAACTGCCGCTCGCTAGCTTCTGGCCAGCTTTTCCTACAGCAGGAGCCCAGGAAACAGCCCCCCTACCCTGGGGGGTTTGTTGCAGCCGCTCTCAGAAAATCAAGAAAATCAAAAGAACTGACCCTATTTAGGGGATCCCTCCCCACGGGTTGAGCTCCTGCTGCCTCACTCGCCATACTCGACCTGCTGGCGGCAGCGAGGGAGCCACGCGCTACCCTACAAGGGATCCCGTCGGGAGATGCCGGATGAGCCGACTGCCTCAAACCACTGCCCACATCCAAATTACCCGCCGCTCTTGGCAAGAGGGTGCCATAGAGGGGGAAGTCAATGCCAATGGTTGGGTTTGGCGCTTTTGCTGGCGCTTTCGGGCCGGGGAACTCAGAGTGGAGCCTTCTGTGGGGCGAGCTTTGATTTGCGAGCCCTTGAGCCGTTTTCTGGAAAAATCCGACTATCTGCTGGAACCGGGCAGCAACTACTCGTTTGTGATTCGCAGCAGCTTGTGAACTCTCAATCTGAGCAGATCTGAGCAGAGCTTTTGCCCAGCACCAAAGACCGGGGCTGAGCAATGGAAGGCACCTGCTACGGTGACCCAGAAACCAGGTCTCAAGCCCCGTGGGCGAAGAGTGCCTCCCCTCTCACTCCTGTCGCGCCCAAGCTGTTCGCACTTGAAAGAATCCTCGCCCTCTAGGCAGGGGGGTAGTCAATAAAGCTGCAGCAGCCTTTGGTCTTCGGCGGGGGAGGAGGCACATCCAGAGCTGGGTTGCACTCAAAGAAGCCCAGGGGCTTGAGCATAAAGCCGATGTAGCTAGCCGGCATCACTGGCCAGTCCTCGGTGCGGGGGAAGTGATTGCAGCCAAAGCTATACCAGAGCACCAGGCGGGTGTTTTCCAGGGATCGGTTCGCTTGCGTCCATTTCACCAGCCCTTCGCCACCGGGGTGTTGGTTGGGGTAGTCCCCTGCTGGGAACTTCTCGCCGGGATGGTAGGGCGTGGCCCAGAGGTGGTGGGCCAGGTATCCTGCCCGTCGGTACAGCCAAGAGTCGGGGTGGGCCAAAAGCTGGACGTTTTCCCCCGGCATCAGTTTGTAGGCCACCGGCTGTCCCAGGCGGTTGTGGCGATTGGGGTTGACAATCTTCCAATAGCGGCCCCGCAAGGGATCCACCGTTTGCTTAGCCTCCTGCTCGGTTTTGAGCAGGGTGGAGCGGGCGCGAAAGGCGTTGCCGTGAGGGTTATCCGGCCCCAGAGGCAGAGGTTCTGCATGCACTTCATAGAGGGAGTTGCACGGCCCATCCACTGCCATATCCAGGCGAACGGTGAAAAAGTGCTGGTGGTTGAGGCCAGACAATTGGGGTGCCACCAAGACGCCAAACTCCGGCTCTTCCCCCGGCAACGTGGCGCAAGTGTTGATGATGCCGGTGAGCTTGGCTTCAAACTCCAGCGTGCCATCCTGGTAGAAGTACCAGAAAAAGCCGTAGTCGTAGTTGCCAATGGTGGTGAAAAAGGAAAGCACCAACCGCCGCGAGCGCCGCACCTGCGCCCGTTCCGTGCGCCAGTCGGTGTGCTTCCAGAGCACCCCAAAGTCCTCCTCGTGCATACAGACGGCATTTTTCAAAAGCATGGGCTCGCCGCTGTTGGTGGGCAACCAGGCATCGAAGTAGTAGATCTCTCCCAAGCAGTCGCAGCCCAGCTGCAGGGAATTGGCCTGCATGCCAATGCCGTATTCCCCCACATCGAAGGCATTTTTGCGACAGTGGGGATCCCGCGGATCCCCGTAGGGCACCACCATCTCGGCTACCGAGGCGCGGTAGAGAATGGGGCGAAGGCGGCCTTGATCCTCGTAGCTCACCTGGTGGAGGACGAGCCCCTCTCGCGGGTTAAAGCTGATGCGCAGATCCCACTTCTGCCAGCGGATGTGGTGGCCGTCCACCTGGAAGCTCACCCCTTGGGGCTGAGTGATTTCTAGCGGCTTCAAGTCTTGGCGAAAATCTTTGAAAAACAGCTCGTCGAAGTTACCGGACTCCGGCGGCAAGGGCCACAGACCCCGATCCTCCACCTTGACAACTTGCATGCGGTTGAGGTCAATCCAGGGGTAGAGCCCCTCGATGGGGCGGGCATAGCCGTTGTCGCAAGGGGAAGTACGTAGGAAACAAAAGCCTCGCACCAGCCGCCGCCCTTCTTCTTCCGGGATCCCAAAGTAGCCCACCGTCCAGTAGTCCACCATCACCAAATCCACATCGGCAATCCCCCGCCGCTGCAGAGCCGCCAAAAATTGGGGATCCTCCTTGAGCAGGCGGTCGCAGGCGTACACCTCATCGTCGAGCAGAGGGGGCTGCACGCCCGCAATGAGCTGCCAAGAGCGCACCTGCTGTGTTGACAGAGAGACCACGGCTTCGTAGGTGTTGCCACTGGCCGGATCCAACAGCACCACAAAAGCCTGCCGATCCCACGGCTGCCCCGGCTGCCACGCTTCCATCCAAGGCCGCTCCGGCTCTTGTAGCTGGATGGTTACAAAGCGCCCCTGAGAACTGAGGGGCCGTTGCCGGCGCAGGATCTGCACCACTTGCCGCATCTCCTCAGCACTGAGGGGATCCAAGGGGTGGCCTTGGGGCAATGAAGCCTGGCCAAGCAAAGCAGATTCACTCGACTGGCTATGTCGATCCAAACTGGGAGAAACTTTACAAACCACAGCAATAACCTTGAATTCTTCGGTTGGAAAATGATTGAGTTGAGCTAGGAAAAAATAGGGAGAAGTCTGCTGAGAAAGGTCAAGGGGATCCCTTCGCTCGCCATGCCGCGGGCCAGCCCATCAACCCAACTCAGAGAATCCAGAAAACCTAACAGCAGGCTAAACAGACTATCCTGTTGCCATCGCCAACATCGGGCAACTTTGCAAGAGATACCCGGGGAAAGGAAAACTTAAGCCAAAGCCCAAGGAAGTGAAGACAACCTCGGCCCTGCTAATTGTCCAGATCTAGCAATCTTCTGTTTCCCCGTCCGCTAACCAAATGAAGAGGGCAACGGCACCTTGAGAAGCCGCGCCAGGGCGAACAGGAAACCGTCAACCCATCGGGAAAATCTGAATACAGGTCTTACTACAGATAAACCCAAACTCGAGAGCAGGAGAAGTTTTCTGTGATTAAACGTCAGGCTTAACGTTGCACAGGAAAGCATAAAAAAGAAGAAACGCTTCACGCAGGCTAAGGGCAAGCTCACACCGAGAAGGCACAACCCAACGTCGACCTCTCCCGAAAACGCAAAAATGTCTCGAAACCTGCCCCGACCCTACCTGCCAGGGGGATCCCACTGCTTGGGATCCGAAACGCAACCGACCATCACTATAGCAGAGGCACCCCCCCTTCCCACAAGCCCGGCCCAGAGTTCCCCGGTCGCATCAGCAGGGTAGCCTTCTCCCCGTGGGTTTGAAGCCTAGCTCAGGCTGAAGGGTTGGTGTCAAAGAATACATTTCCAAAGTCATTCTGAAGCCATGCTTAAGGTTAGGAATTTCTGGCAATTCGAATAGTAGGATCCCTCACGTCTCCTGAAAATCGTCCACAATGAGGCAGGGCTTGCGGCAAATTAACCGTCTGGTGAGGGAGATGGCTTCAACTCGATACCGCCTGGTGCCGGTGCGGCCAGGAGACGGCAGCTTTTATCCGGAGCATCTCTATTTGGCCTTAGAAGCCACCCAACTGGGCTATTGGCAACTGGATCTGTGCACCTGGGAGTTGAGTGCTTCTCCCCAGTGCAAGGCCAAATACGGGCTGGATCCCGGCCAAGATTTCACCCTGGAAGTGTTTTTGCAGCACGTTCACCCGGAAGATCGCCAAAGGGTGAGAGAAGCTTTGCAGACGCTTGGGCCCAGGGCGGTAGAGGGGGATCCCAACTTTTCGGTGGAATATCGGGTTTACCAGGCCGACGGCCAGATGCGCTGGCAGCTTTCCCAGGGGGTTGTCCTGCTGGGGCCGAAAGGGGATCCCGGCGAGATTGTCGGCGTGACCCTGGATATCAGCGAGCGCAAGCAATTAGAGATCACCTTGGCCGAGCGAGAGCGCCACTATCGCCAGCTCCTGGAAGCCCTGCCCGACATGCTGCTTCGTCTGGATCGCCAGGGCCGATGTCTGGAGTTCAAGCCGCCCAGCCATTTTTCTGTCCCCCATCCCCCTGCCTACTACCTGGGCAAAACTCCTGAAGAGCTGTTTCCTGATACCGGTTGCACCGGTGCGGCAGAGCCCACAGCCCAAGCCATTCGCGAGCATCTGGAGCTGGCCCTGGCAACCCGGCAAGCTCAAGAGATCGAGTACCCCTGCCCAGAGGGATCCCCTCAGCCCCAATATCGGCAGGCTCGCATCGCCCCCTATGGGGAAGATCAAGTCCTGATGATCATTAGAAACATCACCCCTCGTAAGCAAGCCGAGCTGAAGCTGCAGCGGCAATTGCAGCGAGAAAGGCTGTTCAGCCAGCTCATTCAGGCCATCAACGCCTCGCTCGACTTGCCCACCCTGTTTGATGTGGCAGTCCGGGAAGTGAGGGCAGTGTTACAGGCAGCACGGGTTACCCTTTACCAGTACCTGCCGGCTGAGGCTGTATGGTTAGGTGTTGCCAGCTACGTCCAATCGCCTGATCTGCCCACTGCCCTTCACCTGCACATCCCGGATAGTCCAGACATTGTGGCCATCCAATACTTGAAGCAGCTGCAAGTTTTTCATGCGCCGGATCCCGAGCAAGTTTTGGATCCCTTTGCCATTTATGAGAAGCGAGAATACCACCTGGGCCCTTGGCTGGTGATCCCAGTGGCTTGCCAGGGAAAAGTGTGGGGTGCCCTGTCCCTGCGGCGCCTGACCTCAGATCCGGATTGGCAAACCGACGAGATCGAGCTGGCCAAGGCCATTGGGGATCACCTGGCGGTGGCCATTCAGCGGTCAGAACTTTATCAAAAGCTGCAGCAGACCAATGCCGAATTGGATTACCAAGTACGGGTGCGCAATGCAGAGCTCGAACAAGCTTACAACGACGAAGCGCTACTCCAGCTCATCACCGAAGAAATTCGCTCCACTTTGGATGAACAAAAAATCTTGGAAACGGTAGCCCGAGAACTGGCCCTGAGCTTGAACCTATCCAATTGCACCATTGCCCTTCATGACCCAGAGCGGCAGGTCAGCGTTTTGGCGGTGGACTATTTGGCCGGAGAAGGGATCCGGCGCTTCCCCCTGGAGGTTTCGTTTGCGGATTTCGCCCATGTGCTTCGTCAGCTCCAGCGCGGACAGCTCTGCCAATTGAGCAACTTCCATCACCCCTGCTGGCCCAACCACGACCGCTACACCCTGATCATCGCTCCCATTTGCGACAAAAGGGATCTGACAGCTCAACACGAGGAACTGCTTGTTTTGGGGAATATTTGTGGCTCCCGTCCACCGGGGCAGATATTTACCGAGCGGGAACAACAGCTCATCCAACGGGTAGCCGGCCAATGTGCCCTTGCCATTCGGCAAGCACGTCTTTATCAAACGATCCAGCGCCAGGTGCAGCAGTTGCAGGAGCTCAACCAACTCAAAGATGAGTTTCTGCACATGGTCTCCCACGAAATGCGCACACCTCTCACCAACATGAAGCTGGCTATTGGGTTTTTATCCAAAGCCAACCTAACCGAGCGGGAAAGGCGCTACTTTCAAATTTTGGAGATGGAGACCAACCGCGAGCTGGAGTTAATCAACGACCTGTTGGAATTGCAAGCCATCGAGTCCGGAAACAAAGCCCTCAGACTTACCTGTTTATCTCCCCAGGAGTGGATCCCCAATCTTTGCGAGCCCTTCCGGCTGCGAGCTGCCCAACAGGGCCAACAGTTTCAGGTGGAATGGGATCCCGACCTTTGGCCCCTCTGCACGGATGAGAGCCTCTTGTCGCGGGTGGTCAGCGAGCTTTTAAACAATGCGTGTAAGTACACCCCCACTGGGGAAAGCATCTATTTGAGTGTGAGCCAGGCTAACTCCAATGGCCGTCCCGGCTGGCTGATCACGGTGCGCAATACAGGGGTGGAAATTCCTGCAGAAGCGTTGCCCCGCCTTTTTGAAAAGTTCTATCGCCTCCCCCAGTTGGATTGCCGCAACGCCGGGGGAACGGGCTTGGGTCTATCGCTGGTTCAAAAGGCAGTGAAGCTGATGGGCGGATCCCTGCGGGTAGAAAGCCACTCTCGGCAGGTGATGGTTCAGGTGTGGTGCCCCCATCAGGGCAGCTTGTCGGAAACCCCAAGCAAGGCTTAGAGGGCAAGGCCAGCGCCTTGCGCAGGACTCGAACCTGCAACCATCGACTTAGAAGGTCGGTGCTCTATCCATTGAGCTAGCAAGGCCGAAGAAAAGGATGCAGAGCCATTATATCCCCGACCCAGTTCCCAATCCCCAACCCTGCCCACCTGCCTCTGGCTTGGATTTCCGCAGTGTTGCTTGGGCAAATTGCGCGGTTTGCCTTGGGGAGCCAGGGCGGGATCCCATGTGACCGAGCTTTCCCGGCGCAGACCCGGCCAAAATGGGTTTTGAGGTGTTGAACATCGGGATCCCCATGCCATTGCTCCCTGATCCTGGCTCAGTTGGGCGAAAGAAAGCTTCTTCCGGCACTCAATCCCTGTCTCCGGCAGCCAAGCGCCTGTTGCGCCTCTACCACGGCGGTAGCTTCATCTTTCTGGGCCTGCTGTGGCTGGTAGTCGGGATCCCTAGCCTTTGGGCTTTGCGAGCGGATATAGCCCGCCTGTGGGATTACTTTACTTGGACGGGCCTGCGATATGCCTTGTTTCACCGCCCAGGATGGCCCACCTTGGGGTTATTGCTCTGTGTCAGCTTCACGATGGGGATCCTGATTGCCCAAAGCCGCTATGAGCTGTTCGGCCTGTATCCGGTGGAGCGTCTCATGCTGGAGCAGCAATCCCGCTGGATCCTATCCTTGCCGGTGTGGCATCCGCTGCGGCGCTGGTTGGTGCGCAGGTTGGATACTCAAGATTAGGTTTTGGCTGCTACTTGGGATCCCTGCCGGCACCGAGGCAAAATCTCGTTTGCGTGCGGGTAAACTACCCGACTCCGACCGCTAAAGCGTTACGGAGCGGGCTTTCAGTAGCCCTGAGCCTGCTCTGCTCTACCAGAGAACAAAACAGGCCCGAACCTCTAGGCTGGTTTACGACAGCCCCCAAAAGCGCAATCACATTCGCACCATTCAAATCCGCATCCCCTTCCCATCCACAGTGTCCACACTTAAACTTCTTTCCACTGCGATAGGATTGCGCAGGGTCGGGATGAATGTGCAAACACCGGTGGCAGGTCTGCGACGTGTAGGCAGGCGGAACCAGCACCACAGGTACTCCGGCAATGGCAGCCTTGTAGACCACGAACATCCTAAGCTGGTAGAACGCCCAGTTATTGGTTCTGCGGCGCTCAGCTTTGCTGCGTGGCTGTTGATTGACCCTTTCCCGGATCCCTGTCAGGTCTTCCAGAGCAATAGCGCTGTTTGTGACCTTTGCCCTAGAGACAATAGCTTTGGAGATGCGATGATTGACCCACACTTGAAAGCGTCTCTCCTTGCCAGACAGCCGTTGCAACAGTTCTCTGCATCTGCGCCGCGAACTGCGTGTGCCCTTACTGGCTTTGCGTTGGAGTACCGCCCTCAACCGGGAGTAGTGGTCGCGGACTCTGTTCAACTGCTGTCCATTCCAGTTGTCCCCCTCTGACGTATGGGCAATATCTGTCCTCCCCAAGTCCACCCCGATCACCTTGTCGGTATCTTGTTGCTTGGGTGGTTTTTTCTCTACGCAAATCTGGATGTAGTAGGAGCCATCTTTGCGCTTGACCAGGGTGGCAGATTTGGGGTTGGAACCAGCCAGCATTCCCCTCTGGTAGTTACCAATGGCTAGCTCAAAGCGTTCTCTCCCTTCAACCGTGGTCAGCGACACCGTCCAGTCTTTCTCGCGGAATGAAAAGATACGTGCGTCGTAGGTAACGAACCTACGCTTGAACTCTTTAACCGGACGGTTGCTCTGTCTCGCCACTTTGCGAGCGCCCGCCACCCGTCTGCACACCTGTTGAGCCAAGTTACTGGACAAGCCGAACCGAGCTCGAATCTCGTAGTAGCAAAGGGATTGCAGTTTAACCGCGTTGACGATCTTCTCCGGCGTGTTCTGGTTGACCCAGTTCAATGCCTGCACAAAGACATCCATCGTCGCGTCCAATTTGGCGGCTTGTGACGGGAACGCCTTGAGCTTACAGGAGACGGTCAGGACTTGGCTCATAAGTCCATTGTACTTCATCAAAGCGCATTCCTCACGGCACTGACCCTACGGGTACAGTGCGGGGCTCCTGCGATTTCTAGCTGAAATCCCGCACAAGCACCACTTCCGAAGCAGCAGGAGAAGTCAATCACGCCCACCCAAAGCCTCAGCCTGGGATTTTTCCGAGGAAGCCACAGATAGCTTCACAATCCGGGCCAGCCGAGCCTTACGACGAGCGGCTGTGTTTTTGTGCAGGACGCCGGTTTTGGCAGCTTTATCAATGCGGCTGAAAGCAGCACTCATCGCCGCCTGGATTTCCTGCAGAGTTTCTTGCTGTGGGTTGGCAGCGTAGGCAGCCGAGAGGGAGATCACTTTCTTCATCAGAGCGCGCACCATTGCTTTGGTGGCTTTGTTGCGCAGCCGATTCCGCTCTGCGATCTGAACGCGCTTGATGGCAGATTTGATGCGTGGCATGGTTGAAGGGGAAGTTCCAGTGAAGATCCAGCATACCATCAGAGCTGGAAGCTCCACCAGTTCCTATTGTTCTCCGATGGGATCCCCATGTTTCAAGATTGCAGCTCGCAGATCCGCTTCAACCCACCTGCCCTTTTCTACGGGGTTGCCGCTTGCGATTTGGATCGGGATGGGGCCTTTGAGCTGTTTGTGTGCGGGTTCCGCGGCTCCAATCGAGTCTTGAAGTGGGATGGGCAAGCCCTGGTGGATCAAGCAGACGACACCCTGGCCGATGCAGGGCGCATGGCAATTGGGGTGGCTGCCGCCGACTTTGACGGAGACGGGCAGGAAGAACTTTATGTCTTGAACACCGATACCTTCGGCGGGCGCAAGCGCTTTGGGGATCGCCTCTTCGACTGGCAGGGATCCGCCTGGGTGGACCTGTTCTCCCTGCCGCAAAACCAAGATGCCCTCAACTTGACCGCAGGTCGCTCTGTAGCTTGTGTGGATCGTCTTGGCCAGGGGAGCTATGGATTTTTCGTAGCCAACTACGGCGGCCCTATGCGCCTCTACGAGTTGGGCCCTAACCAAATGATCGCCGATGTGGCGCCAGAAGCGAGACTCAATCGGGTGACGGGCGGGCGGGGGTTGGTGGCCGTGCCCTTGGTCTCGCAGCGGATGGACATTTTTGCCGTCAATGAGCAGGGACCTAACTTTCTGTTTCGCAACCGGGGAGATGGCACCTTTGAAGAGATTGCCGCTGAGGTGGGCCTAGCAGATCCCGACGAGCATGGGCGCGGCGTGGCAGCGGTGGATCTGGATGGGGATGGACGGCTGGATTTGCTCTATGGCAACTGGGAAGGCCCCCATCGCCTCTGGATCCAGACCCCCGGCGGTTTTTTTAAGGATGTAGCCCCCCCGGAGTTGGCTAGGCCCTCCCGCATTCGCACGGTCATCGCTGCCGACTTCGACAACGACGGCTACCCAGAGCTGTTTTTCAACAACATCGGCGAGCCCAACCGTCTGTTTGCTTGGCGCTCAGGCCGTTGGCAAGCCATCGACATTGGAGATGCTGCCGAGCCGCAGGGATTGGGGACAGGAGCAGCGGTGGCCGATGTGGATGGGGATGGTCGTCTAGAATTGTTGATTGCCCATGGGGAGTCTGGCGCCCAGCCTCTCAGCTTCTATCGCCCTCAGGCCAATGCCAACAACTGGCTGAGGGTTCTGCCCCTCACCCGCCAGGGAGCCCCGGCCCGCGGCGCGTTGGTAAGGCTGCTCACCTCCACCCGTACCCAGATCCAGGCCATCGACGCCGGCAGCGGCTACCTCTGTCAGATGGAGCCGGTGGCCCACTTTGGCCTGGGATCCGAAACAGGGGTCAAGGAAATCCAGATCCAGTGGCCGGATGGGAAACAGTTGCAGGTGGCCCACCCACCGGTCAACCAGCTTTTGCGGATCCCTTATCCCCGCTAGCCGCCAATCTGAGACATGGTGCGCCGGTAGGATCCCTGGCTGCCGGTGTCCCGTCCTTTGAAGTTGATGTCCGGCTTGATGTCCAGCAGTTCTCGCACCTGCTGTCTTAGCCTTTCGGCAGGGATCCCAGCTCGCAGCGGATCCCGCAGGTTGATTTGGCCGGATTCGTTGAGCAGGCAAGGGCGCAGCCAACCGTCGCTGGATAGCCGCATGCGGTTGCATCGATCGCAAAAGCACTCCGACATCTGGCTGATAAAGCCCAAGGTGCCTTTTGCCCCTGGGATGCGAAACACATCTGCCGGCCCATTGCCGGCCACAAACCCGGGTTCCAGGCCAAAGCGAGCGCGAATTCGCTGTCGCAGCACCTCAGACTCCACCCAGCCGGCCTGCTGAAAGAGGGCGGCATTGCCAATGGGCATAAACTCGATGAAGCGCACATGCCATTGTCGCTCCAGAGTAAGGGCAGCCAGATCTTCCACTTCCGATTCGTTGAGCCCAGGGATCACCACCACATTCAACTTGAGGGGATCGAACCCCACTTGGTGGGCAACTTGGATCCCGGCCCAGACCTGCCGCCAGCGATCCCGCCCCGTGATCAGTCGAAAGGTCTCGGGGTTGAGGGAATCAAAGCTGATGTTGATGCGGCGCAACCCCGCTTCATAGAGGAGTTGGGCCTTTTGGCTGAGGTTGAAGCCGTTGGTGGTAAGGGCCACATCTCTCACCCCAGGCAGGCTGCATAGAGCCCGGATGAGGTGCTCCAGCCCCGGCCTGAGCAGGGGTTCGCCGCCGGTGAGGCGAAAGCAATCGATCCCCAACGGCAAAAACACCTCTCGAACCAACGTGAGGATTTCCTCATCCGTTAAACGCTCTGGGGCTTGCAGCCACGTCAACTCCGCCTCGTCAGGCATGCAGTACTGGCAGCGGAAATTGCAGCGATCGATCAAGCTGATGCGCAGATAGTTAACGGTCGGCATGGCAACCTATGCCAGAAACAGATGGGGCACCCCTCCCCCCAGAGTGCCGAGCAACGCCGAGGACCCTTTCCGTTGCCTCTGGAAAACCTCCCAGCGTCTCCATCCGCAAAGGCAGCGGGGGAACTGTCCCGAGGCTTGCAACTTGCAGTGGCCACACCTCCAGTTTGCAGGATACTACGAAGATTGAGGTGCAAATCTCTACTCGGCAGAGCCAGGGATCCCTGCCCATTCGGGTTGAACAGGCCGCTGCCAGCGTTCCCACCAGGCCAGCACAGACTCAGGTGGGTGGCTGTCGTGGCTGCCGTTGGCATTGGCGGGGAGGGGGGGAGAGGGAGGTGGGGCCGGCGGTGTCAGCCAACTGACAGGCGCGGGGATCAGACAACTGGGGTGGAGAGGGCGCAGATCGCGGTAGTGGCTGCTGCGAATGGCCAGGATCTCCTGCTGAATGATGTCTGGGGGTTCTCCCAACTCCAGCAACACATGGCTGCACAGCCCCAGGCTGGCCTCAAATTCGGGGTGGACGACTTCTCTGGCCCCCAACTGATAGAGCTGTTCGATGTCTTCCTTGTCGGTAGCTCGCACCACCACATCCAATTGCGGCGCCAACTCCAGAGCTCGTTTCAGGCAGAGGCGGATGCTCATGCGATCCGGCAGAGCAATGACCAGGGCGCGGGCCTGGGGCAGGCAAGCTTTCTCCAGCACCAACGGGCTGGCCGCATTTCCGTAGAGGTAAGGGATCCCACGGGAACGCAGGTGTTGGATCACCCGTTCTGATTGATCAATGACCAAGAGGGGGTGACGACGGGCTTCGAGAATGCGCACAATGTCTTGCCCCACCTGCCCATAGCCGCACACCACCACGTGCCCCTGTTGAGGAGCATCGGGGGCCAAAGCGCGGGGCCGCTCGCCCGATTCCAACCAGCGGGCCAAGAAGGGGATCCCGTGTAGCCCGGAAAACAGTCGAGGAGCGCCCCTCAGCAGAAAGGGAGTGAGCAGAAGGGTAACGGCTGTGGTGCTGACAATCAACAAATAGATCTGCCGCGACACCAACCCCAACGCCTGCCCCTCGCTGGCCAGCACAAAGGAGAATTCGCCGATTTGCGATAAGCCCAGCCCCACCACCACCGCTGCCGGCAGAGTGTAACCAAACAGCCGCGCCAAGGGAGCCACGATGCAAAACTTGCCCACCATCACCAGACCCACCAGCCCCAGGATCAGCAACAGATGGCCGAGGATAAAGCTGGGATCGATGAGCATGCCGATGGCCGCAAAAAAGAGAGCAGCAAACACATCTCGCAAAGGCTCTACATAGTCCAGGGTTTGGTCGGCGTACTCCACCTCCGAGATCATCAGACCGGCAATGAAAGCCCCAATCTCGCTGGAAATGCCCAGCCGCTCCGTCAACAGGGCAATCCCCACGCAGAGGCTGATCACCCCCAGCAAAAACACCTCTTTGCTCTCCTGCTGAGCCAAAAGCCGCAAGAAGGCCGGAACGAGCCAAATGCCACTCACCACTGCCCCCAGCCCCACCAGGCCAATTTCCGCTACCGACTTGACCAGGGATCCCGCCAGCTCCGGCAGGGGAGAGTCCAAAGCCGGCAACACCGCCAACATCAGCCCCACCGCCAAATCTTGCACAATCAGGATCCCCAGCATGGCCTGGGCTTGGGGAGTGTCCATCTGGTTGGTCTCGGTGAGGCTTTTGAGCACCACCGCCGTGGAAGACAAGGAGAGTACGGCCCCTAAAAAGATCCCTTGCACCGGCGTCAACCAGCCGCTGACCACTGCCAGCACCGCCGTGATCAAAATCGTCAGGCTGATTTGCAAAATGCCGCCGCCAACGGCGATCCCCCGCACTTTGCGCAATTCTTTCAGGGAAAACTCCACCCCCAAGGTGAACAGCAAAAAGGTCACCCCAAATTGAGCCAGGGTTTCCACCTGAACCAACTCTTTGATCCACCCCAGCCCGGTGGGCCCCACTAAGATCCCGGCTAATAAGTAGCCCAGCAACACCGGCTGCCTCAGCAGTGAGGCCAAAAATCCACCCGCTGCCGCTGCCGCCAATACCGTCACAATGTCCAAAATCAGACGAAAGTCTTCCTGCACAGGGCACTCACCGAGGAATGTGAACTTTTGTAGCCAATCCTGAGGATTCTTCCACGATAATGCTTCCTCTGGCATCTCGGACAGAGCGAAGAACTCGGCTTCAAGCTCTGCACCCTGCTGCCCCCGAGGATCCCGGCTGGCCCAGCCCGGATTCAGATCCAGCCTGGATTCAGAGGAAGCTGGACGGAAACTCAGTGGAAATTTTTGTTAAAAGTTGCTGACAACACCCCAAAACCGTAGCTTATAATACAGAATGTAGATAGAAATCGTTCATCCTCTCGCGTGCTGGGCGGCTCATCATGGGTAGAGCGACATCGCAGCCAGAGGACGGAAGTAGGGAGAGATCCCGAAGGAACGCGCCTCAACTCTTCTGGTAACCGTGGGGCTTCTCTTGGGAGAAGGCGAACGGATGAAAACTCAACTCATTTGGAGGCGAAGATCATGGAACTCTTTTACCGTGGCGTCGATTACACCCCCTCTTCTGCAACAGCGGCGGTTTCTCCCGGCAAAGTGGGGGGTCGTTACCGGGGGCTGGACTGGCGGTTCCGCCATCTGACCAAGCCGGTGGTTTTGCCCACCAACCTTGACCTGCTCTATCGAGGTGTGGCTTATCATCCCAAGGCGGTCGAAGGATCGGCTCAACCCGTTCAGACGGCAGAGGCATCTGCCCCGGTGGCTGCTGCTGGCCGTTCTCACCTCTTGGACGACCTGTCTCGCCGCTTGATGATGAGCCATCAACGTTTGATTCGGATTCGTCAGCAATCCATGCTGATCCGCGGTACAGAGCAGATTGGCCTGCATGTCAACGTGCGCAACTTCTGGAACCGCATCCAAGGAAAAGTGCATCCCACCTTCCGGCTCAACTACGACCGTAGCCGTGTCAGCATGAGCTGATCTGCCCGTAACTGTTGATGCTCTGGCATGAGCTCAGCGAGAAGGGATCCCGGCTGGGGATCCCTTTTTGGTTTCTGGGTTGAGCTTCCTCAGGTCGATGGACGGCACAGGACGCTTCAACGCTGGCACGAGGTGCTGTTGACCAAAAGTAGCTAAGTTGCCCAAGGGATCCACAATTGAGGGGTGCTATTTCCTCGGAAAAAAACGGGATCCCATCAGGGATCCCGCTGCAGAATCGGCCACACCGCTTAGGCGTCGAAGTAAAGGGCGAACTCGTAGGGGTGAGGCCGCAGATTCATGGGGTTGATCTCGTTGTCGATCTTGTACTCGATGTAGGTCTGGATCAGATCTTCGGTGAAGACGCCTCCCTCCAGCAAGAAGGCATGATCCTTCTGCAGGTTTTCCAGGGCATCCAGCAGGGATCCAGGCGTGGAAGGGATCTTGGCCAGCTCTTCCGGCTCCAGATCGTAGATATCTTTGTCCAAGGGCTCGCCGGGATGGATCTTATTCTTGATCCCGTCCAGGCCAGCCATCAGCATGGCCGAAAAGGCGATGTAGGGGTTGCAGGTGGCATCCGGGCAGCGGAACTCCAGACGCTTGGCCTTGGGATTGTTGCCGGTCACCGGAATGCGAATGGCGGCGGAACGGTTGCCCTGGGAGTAAGCCAGGTTCACCGGCGCCTCAAAACCGGGCACCAAGCGCTTGTAGGAGTTGGTGGTGGGGTTGGTGAAGGCCAGGATCGCCGGGGCATGCTTGAGCAGGCCACCGATGTAGTAGAGAGCCGTCTCGCTCAGGTTGGCATAGGTGCCTTCGCTATAGAACAAAGGCTGACCATCCTTCCAGAGGGACTGGTGGGTGTGCATGCCGGTGCCGTTGTCGTTAAATAGGGGCTTGGGCATGAAGGTGACGGTTTTGCCGTGCTTGCGGGCCACGTTCCGGAGCACGTATTTGTAAACCATCATGTAGTCGGCAGCCGTGATCAGATCGGCAAAGCGATAGCCCAACTCCCCTTGCCCGCCGGTAGCCACCTCGTGGTGATGCTTCTCGATGGGCACCCCCAACTTGCCCATGGTCAGCAGCATCTCGGTGCGGATGTTTTGATGGGCATCGGTGGGCGGGGCCGGGAAATAGCCCTCTTTGTAGCGAGGCTTGTAGCCCAGGTTGCCACCTTTCTCCTCGCGGCCCGAGTTCCAGCGACCTTCGATGGAATCCACGAAGTAGTAGGCCGAGTTTTGGGTTTGGTCGAAACGAACATCCTCAAAGATGAAAAACTCTGCCTCCGGCCCGAAGTAGGCAGTATCGGCAATGCCCGTCGATTGCAGATAGGCAACGGCACGGGCGGCAAGGCTGCGGGGACAACGGCTATAAGGCTGGCCGGTGCGCGGCTCAACAATGCTGCAAGTTATGCTGAGGGTGGGCACCTCCAGAAAGGGATCGATCCAAGCCGTCTTGGGATCCGGCACCATGTACATGTCCGACTCGTTGATCGCTTTCCAGCCCCGGATACTGGATCCGTCAAAGGGAAGCCCCTCGGTGAAGGTTTCTTCCTTGATCATCGAGGTGTGGAAGGAAACATGCTGCCAGGTGCCAAAGATATCCACAAACTTGAGATCCACTATCTGGACGTTGTTGTCCTGGATCATCTGAAGCACTTCTTGGGGCGTGGATGCCATTACTCTCTCCTGATTGGGTTGCGGTTAAGACTGGGGGAACTGTGGCTGAAACAAATGGGATCCCAGCAGGTGATCCCCACGCTTCGACCCAGACAGGCCAAAAACGCTCACTCATCCTAGAAAGGCCAACACGGGTATTTTGTAGTTTCTGATACAAAATTCATTTGAGCTCCGCTTTCTGACCAAGACCAAATTGCTGGCCATCTCAGACACCTCTTTTCCTTCTGGCTTGGGTCAACCGGGATTGGGTGTTGGGGATCCAAAACTTGGGCAATGGCCGCCACTTGGCCAACCTCTGGGCAGAGATAACCCTATGGGATGGGCAAAAAAGGCCCCAATGGCCTGAGGCGAGCGAAAATGAGGCTAATAGGCCTCGGCCTCGACCGGTTCGCCAAGGGGTGTTAAGCTAAAGCGTAGTCGTTATGAGTTTGGCTTTTATTCCCATTGCAGAAGGAGAGACATCGGATGACAGAGCAAAGTCGGGTTGAGAATGTGGTGATCATCGGCTCCGGCCCTGCTGGGTTTACAGCAGCCATTTACGCTGGGCGTGCCAACCTGAAGCCGGTTGTGTTTGAGGGGTTCCAGGCGGGCGGGATCCCGGGCGGGCAACTGATGACCACCACCGAGGTGGAGAACTTTCCGGGCTTTCCCGAGGGCATCACCGGCCCCCAACTGATGAAGAACATGCGGGCTCAAGCGCAGCGGTGGGGGGCAGAACTTTACACCGAAGATGTCACCTTTGTGGATTTAAGCCAGCGGCCCTTTGTCGTCCGTTCTGACGAGCGGGAATTGCGCACCCACAGCCTGATCATCGCCACCGGGGCCACAGCCAAGCGCCTACACCTGCCGGGGGAGGAGACCTACTGGAACCGGGGCATGTCAGCTTGTGCTGTCTGCGATGGGGCTATGCCCATGTTCAGAGGGGTGGAATTGGTGGTGATCGGCGGCGGCGATACTGCCTGTGAGGAGGCCACCTACCTGACCAAGTTTGGATCCCACGTGCACATGCTGGTGCGCAGCGACAAAATGCGGGCCAGCAAGGCTATGCAGGATCGTGTTCTCAACAACCCCAAGATCACTGTGCACTGGAACACCGAGGCGGTGGAAGTGATGGGCGACGGCCTGCGCCTGACCGGGGTGAAAGTGCGGAACAACCAAACCGGCGAAATACGCGAGATGTCAGTGGGTGGCCTATTTTATGCCATTGGCCACAAGCCCAACACAGACCTATTTAAAGGGCAACTGGAACTGGATGAAGTCGGCTACATCGTCACCCGCCCGGGATCCGTGGCCACCAGTGTGGAGGGGGTGTTTGCCGCCGGCGACGTGCAGGATCACGAGTTTCGTCAGGCGATTACCGCTGCCGGCACCGGCTGTATGGCGGCCATGTTGGCAGAGCGCTGGCTCTCGGAACACGGCTTGGCCCAGGAGTATCACGTCCTTCCCCAAAGCCATCCTGAACCCAGCCCTGCTGCGACTTCTGCGGCAGAGTCTGCTGGGGATCCTGCTGTTGAGGAGGCCAGCTTTGAGGAGAATGGACAGGATGACTTAGACTTCAGCAAGACTTGCCATGAGGGGAGCTATGCCCTGCGGCGACTCTACCACGAAAGCGATCGCCTGCTCATGGTCAAGTACACCGCCCCCACCTGTGCCCCTTGTCATGCCCTCAAGCCGATCTTGAACAAGATCATCGATGAGTTCTCGGACAAGCTGCACGTGGTGGAGATCGATATTGAGAAAGATCCGGAGATTGCAGAGGCAGGGGGGGTGGCGGGCACCCCGACGGTGCAATTTTTCAAAAACAAGACGCTGGTGGCCCAGTTGGTGGGCGTTAAGCCCAAGTCCCAATATCGAGAGGTGATTCAGGCAAATTTGTGTTAGGACATTTTCCCCGTCCTCTTCAACCCCTGGCTTTAAGGGGTGGTCGTGGGTTATGCCTTGGTTTGAGCTATTCCCTCGCCGCCGATCCCTTTCCCAGAACGAGAGGAGGGCTAGGGATAATCCAACGAAGCAGTTTCATTTGGATTGGAAATAACTGGGGTCTGGATGGTCTGCAAAGGCGCCGTGATAGGCGGCCTGCATGGCTGCCAAAGACACCACCAGTAAGGGATCCTCTTCTGCCGTCCTTAAGAGCAGGGGATCCGCAGGGGATCCCACCTCTCCCAAAAGCTGCCACTGGCCGGCAAGCTGCGCTTCTAAGTAGGCTTCCCAAGCAGAGCGCTGGGCCGGATCCACAGAAACCAGGATGCGGCTGGATCCCTCGCCAAACAGGGCCTGATCCCAGCGCAAGGATCCAGGAGCCAGGGAGAGGGTTGCGCCGCGGCCTCCGCTCAAGCAGGCTTCTGCCAAAGCCACAGCCAATCCCCCCTCGCTGCAGTCGTGGGCAGAGCGCACCCAGCCCTGGCGGATTCCATGGCGACAGGCAGCTTGCACCCGCTTTTCCAATTCCAGATCCACTGGCGCGGGCCGGCCCGTAACTTGCTCGTGGATGACCGCCAAATACTCGCTGCCCCCCAAGCTGGTGAGGGCCTGGGATCCCAGGAGGTAAATGAGATCCCCTGCCTGCTGCCACCCTTGGCCACAGATAAATTGCAAATCGGGAACCAGACCCACCATGCCAATGACAGGGGTGGGGTAGATAGCCTGCGATCCCTGGGGGGTGAGGGTCTCGTTGTAGAGAGAAACGTTTCCCCCCGTTACCGGCGTACCGAGGGCACGGCAGGCATCTCCAATCCCCCGACAGGCCAGGGCCAGCTGCCAGTACACCACCGGGTTTTCGGGATTGCCAAAGTTAAGGTTATCGGTAACAGCTAGGGGATCGGCCCCCACACAGGTGAGGTTGCGGGCAGCTTCCGCCACGGCTGCCTTGGCCCCCTCGTAGGGATCCAAATACACCCAGCGGCCATTGCCATCCAGGGTGGCAGCGATGGCCTTGCGGGAAGCTCGCAGGGGCGGCACCTCGCCCACGCCAAACTTTTGGGAACGGATGCGGATAACCGCCGCATCTCCCTGGCCCGGCCAAAGGACGGTGTTGTTTTGCACCTGGTGGTCGTATTGGCGATAGATCCAGGCTTTGCTGGCCAGGGTGGGGCTGGCCAAAAGCTGCAGCAGCACCTCTTTCCATGCCAGCGTTGCCTGAGCGAGGTGGATCCCCTGGCAATCACAAGGGGGTAGAGTGGCGGGATCCCATCGCCACGCTGCCTGCACGTAGGCTGGCGGCTCTGGCAACACCGGACGGACATAGACGGGGGTGTCTTCGGCCAAAGCCCGCACCGGCACCTGCACCACGCAGGATCCCTGGTGCCAGATCTCCACCAGCGGCTCGGCAATGACTTCCCCGGCCACACTAGCTTGCAAACCCCAGCGGTGGAAGATCTCCATCACCTCCGCCTCGCGGCCTTTTTGCACCACCAGCAGCATCCGCTCCTGGGATTCCGAGAGCAGGTATTCCCAGGCAGCCATGCCGCTTTCCCGCGCCGGCACTCGGTCGAGGTCAAAGCGGATCCCCACCCCTCCCTTGGCCGCCATCTCCGCGGTGGAGCAGGTGATCCCGGCTGCCCCCATATCCTGGGCAGCCACCACAGCTCCTGTGGCAAAGGCCTCCAGACAGGCCTCGATGAGGCACTTGCCCAGGAAGGGATCCCCCACCTGCACTGCCGGCCGATCCTGCTGCGCATCCTCCTTGAGCTCGGCGCTGGCAAAGCTGGCGCCGCGGATGCCATCCCGCCCTGTAGTGGAGCCTACATACAAAACGGGATTTCCCACCCCTTGGGCTGCAGATTTGACAACCGTAGGGGTCTCCAGCAGCCCCAAGGCCATGACGTTGACCAAGGGATTGCCGCTGTAGCAGGGATCCACCGCCACTTCTCCCCCCACTGTGGGTACCCCGACACAGTTGCCGTAGTGGGCGATCCCTTCCACCACCCTGGCCATGAGGCGGCGGTTGCGGGGATCTGTTAGCGGCCCAAAGCGCAGCGAGTTAAGCAGGGCAATGGGACGGGCGCCCAGGGTAAAGATATCCCGCAGGATCCCTCCCACGCCGGTAGCTGCCCCCTGGAAGGGCTCCACTGCCGAAGGATGGTTGTGGGACTCGATCTTAAACGCCAGCCAATCCCCCTCCCCCAGATCCACTACGCCGGCATTTTCCCCCGGCCCCACCACTACCCGCTCGCCCGTGGTGGGAAAGTTTTTCAGCAGAGGGCGGGAGTTTTTGTAGCAGCAGTGCTCTGACCACATCACCCCAAACATGGCCAGCTCGTTGGGGTTGGGATCCCGGCCCAGCTGCTGCTGGATCTGTTGATATTCCGCCGGGGAAAGGCCGTGGGCTTTTAAGTCTTCGAGAGTATAGGGCATAGTGCTCCAATTGCCCCTAGCTTAGGTCAACAACCCAGGGCCCAAGAGACGGGCCTGACGCTCTTCCAGTATGCGGCTTAAGGGGGGCCAGCGCTTCAGGTCGGGGTCTTGGACAATAAGCTGCTCTGCCGCCTGGCGGGCCAGCTGCAGCACCTCTTGATCCTCCATGAGACTGGCCAGGGCAAAATCGGGTAGCCCCGACTGGCGGGTGCCCATCACCTCCCCTGGGCCGCGGAAGCGCAGATCCATCTCGGCAATGAAAAACCCGTCGTGGGACTGCTCCAGCACCTTGAGCCGCCGCAGGGCCTCCTCGCTTTTGGATCCTGTCATCAGGATGCAGTAGGCCTGGTCAGATCCCCGCCCTACCCGCCCCCGCAGTTGGTGCAGTTGGGAGAGCCCAAAGCGCTCCGCATGCTCCACCAGCATCACCGAGGCATTGGGCACATCTACCCCCACCTCCACCACCGTGGTAGAGACCAGAATATCCAGCTCCCGCCGGCGAAAGGCCGCAATGACAGCTTCCTTCTCGCTACTGGTCAAGCGCCCGTGCAGCAGGCCCACCCGAAATTGGGGGAAAACCTTTTCCTGCAGACGCTGGTGTTCCTCGATGGCAGATTTCAGATCCAGCTTCTCCGACTCTTCAATCAACGGCAGCACCACGTAGGCCTGCCGCCCTTGGGCAATTTCCCGCTCGATAAGCCGCATCACCTGCAGGCGATCCCCTGGCCGGGCTACCAGGGTGTGCACGGGCTTGCGCCCCGGCGGCAGCTCGTCAATTTGGGTAACATCCAGATCCCCATGCAGGGCCAGGGTGAGGGTGCGGGGGATGGGGGTGGCGGTCATGGTGAGCACATCGGGGTGATCCCCTTTCTGTTGCAGGGCGGCCCGCTGCTCCACGCCAAAGCGGTGCTGCTCGTCGATGACCACCAAGCCCAGGTTGCGAAACTGCACTGCCGGCTGGATGAGAGCATGGGTGCCCACCACCAAGGGCAATTCCCCGGTCTGCAACTGCCGCAGGATCTCCCGGCGCTTAGCAGGGGGCGTGGATCCAGTCAACAGTTCAACGGGCACCTGCAGCTGGCTGAGCCATTCCACCAACTTGCGGTAGTGTTGCTCGGCCAAAACCTCGGTGGGAGCCATGAGGGCCGCCTGCCAACCGGATTGAATGGCTGCCAGCACAGCTGCCACCGCCACCACGGTTTTGCCGGATCCCACATCTCCCTGCAAGAGGCGGTTCATGGGCAAGGGATCCCGCAGATCCGCTAGGATCTCGTCGATGGCCCGCTGCTGGGCAGCGGTAAGCTGAAAGGGCAGGATTTGGTAGAAGCGATCCAACAGCTCCCCTCTAGCCGGCTGGTAACGAGGTATGGCCTGAGCTTGGGCACGATAGCGGTGTCGCCGCTGCAATAGGCTTAGTTGTAGGTAGAAAAACTCATCGAACACCAGCCGCCGCCGGGCCTGGGCCAGCAGCTCTCGGGTCTCAGGAAAGTGGATCTGCTGCAGGGCAACAGGCAAGTCCAAAAGCTGCAACTGCCGCTTGAGATCCGCCGGCAAGGGATCCTCCACCAAGGCCGCCGCCGGCAAAGCCAGTTGCACCGCCTTGCGCACCAGATCGGCGGGGATCCCTTCTGAGAGAGGGTAAACTGGCAAGATCTTGCCCAGCCTGTCCAGCTCCTCGCCCTCTCCCCCCAGCACCTCCAGTTGCGGGTTATCCAGCGTTAGGCCCAACCGGCCCTTTTTGACCAGGCCGCTGGCAGCCACCAGGGCCCCCTTGGGGTATCGCCGCTCCAGGGAAGCTTGCCAACTGCGCTGGGCAAACTGCCGCCCGCTGTAGAAGCGGCTGAGGGTAATTACACCACTTTTGTCGGCAATCTTTAGGTTGAAGATGGTCAGCGAGGGATTCTTAGGGCTGGTAAAGCAACTGCAACTTTTCACCGTCCCTACAAGGGTAACGGTCTCCCCCACCTTGGCTTGGCGGATGAGCACCCGCCGGGAATAGTCCAGGTAGTCGCGGGGGAAGTAGTAGAGGGCATCCCGCACGCTGTGTAGGCCCAGTTGTGCCAGCTTTTCCGCCGACTTGGGGCCAATGCCTTTGAGAAATTGCAGCGGCTGCTCCAGGCTAAGGCCGGCGGGGAGAGATGGGGAAATCGTGCTCCGCCCTGCCTCTGGGGGGGTTGTTGCTACGCCTACGGCAGGGAAACCAGAGCGCTGTGGCAACGAGGCTGCAAACGAGCCAGGTTGGTGGGAACTCGGTCGGGACAGCTCTTGCTGACGTCGGACTCGCTCCAGCCAGCGGCGGGTTTCGGCCACCAGGTGCTGGCGTTCGGGCAGCTCCAGCTCGGAATACAGGGTATAGCGGGATCCCAGTTCTTTCCATCGCCGCCGGTCATCTCCATTCAGCACCCAGTCAGAGGGGGGATCCTGTCCGAACACGCTCCCCAAAAATTGGGAGAAGGTCTGCTCTCGCCCCCGCAGGTCGGTAAACCCCACCTCTGCTTCTAGGGAAAGGGCGCGCTGAAGCCGCTGTAGATCCACCTGGCTCAAGTTGCTTGGCTGCCGGGAGTGCTCCTTATCAATCCAACTTTAGCCAACAACGGCAGGACAACCGAAGGAGTGCAGCAGCGCAAGCCACACTTTCCATTCCTTGATAAAGAAAAAAGCCTGCCTTATTACTCCGCAACACTGTCGTGACGGGGCAGGCCGAAGGGATCCAGAGGCACTTTTTGGGAGATGCAGGAGCTTTAGCTGCGGGCCAGGGCGGATCCCAAAAGCAGAGCCATCACTGCCGGCACCAAGGCAATCGCCAGGATGGTGAAAACTTGTGCGTCCGTCATAACCAACTCCCTAACAGTGGAATTGCACAAAAGTCAGCCCCCTCACTCTACCGTAGCTTGAGGGGTAGCCTTGACACCGAGAAGAAAAGCTCAACATTCTTTACAAAGCAGCCCTTGCCCATCCCGCTTGACCGTGGCTCCCAGATCCTCTGCTTGGATCGATGTTGCTCCGCAACGCTGTCGCGACTGACATTCTCCCCACCCCTAAAGCAAGGGATTCTTTCTCAGTTTTGGGGTTTTACCCCAGGCAGAAAGGCCGGGGCCTGCGCTGCTGGTTTGCGGGTCATGCTACGATGTTGCTCCGCAACGCCGTCGCGACGGCGAAGCAGTTCTTGCCCATTCCTCCTGCGAAGTTCGGTCTTGGCGTCATCATGGTAGCTGCTCCACAAAGTCTGACCACCCTACGGGATAGCTTGGCCATCCTGGCGGAAACGGATCCCTTGGTTTACCGCCTGATCCAGCAAGAGCTCAACCGACAGCGGGATCACCTGGAGATGATCGCCAGCGAGAACTTCACTTCTCCTGCCGTCTTGGCAGCCCAGGGCTCGGTGCTCACCAACAAGTATGCAGAAGGGCTGCCGGGCAAGCGCTACTACGGCGGCTGCGAGTTTATTGACGAGATTGAACAACTGGCCATTGACCGGGCTAAGCAATTGTTCGGGGCAGCCCACGCCAATGTGCAGCCCCACTCGGGGGCTCAGGCCAATTTTGCTGTTTTCTTGGCCCTGCTGCAGCCGGGGGACACGATCATGGGCATGGATCTGGCCCACGGCGGCCACCTTACCCACGGCTCCCCGGTAAACGTCTCCGGCAAGTGGTTCCGCGTGGTGCACTACGGGGTGGATCCCCAAACGGAGCGGATTGATTTCGATCAAGTGCGGGATCTGGCTTTGCAGCATCGGCCCAAGCTGATCATCTGCGGCTACTCCGCCTACCCGCGGGCAATCGACTTTGCCGCTTTCCGCACCATTGCCGATGAGGTGGGAGCTTATCTGCTGGCCGACATTGCCCATATTGCCGGCCTGGTGGCCACCGGACACCACCCCAACCCGGTGCCCCTCTGCGATGTGGTGACCACCACCACCCACAAGACGCTGCGAGGGCCGCGTGGAGGGCTCATTCTCACCCGCGACCCAGAGCTGGGCAAAAAGCTGGATAAGGCGGTGTTCCCCGGCAGTCAAGGGGGGCCGCTGGAGCATGTCATTGCCGGCAAGGCGGTGGCCTTTGGGGAAGCCCTGCAGCCCGGCTTCGCCCAGTACTCGGCCCAAGTTATCGCCAATGCCCAAGCCCTGGCGGGATCCCTGCAACGGCGAGGCATTCGACTGGTTTCCGGGGGCACCGACAATCACCTGATGCTGCTGGATCTGCGCTCGGTTTCGGCGGTGCTGGAAAAAGTGGGGGCGGCGGATCCGGTGATGACAGGCAAGCGGGCGGATCGGCTGATGGGGGAGATCCACATCACCGCCAACAAAAACACCATTCCCTTCGACCCACAGCCGCCCTTTGTAGCTAGCGGCCTGCGTCTGGGATCCCCAGCCTTGACCACCCGCGGCTTGGGGCCAGTAGAATTTGAGGAAATTGGGGAGATCATCGCCGATTGTCTGTTTCAGCCTGAGGAGCCTGCTGTATTGGAAGAGTGTCGCCAGCGGGTGGCTCAGCTCTGTCGTCGTTTCCCCCTCTACCCCCACTTGGGATAACCGCAATCCTCGCCACGGCTTGCTATGCCCTACTTGGTTGCCTTTCTGGCTGCTGCCTGTGTGGTTCTGTGGGCAACCCCGGTGGTGAAGGCGGTCGGGATCCGCAGTGGCCAGTTGGACTTTCCCGACGAGCGCAAGATCCACCAGCAACCGATGGTGCGCCTGGGGGGGGTTTCCATCTTTTTTGGGAACTTGGTGGCCCTGCTGTTGCTCTGGGGAGCCGGAGCTTTTGGGGGCTTGCGCACCGAGCAGGAGTACGAGATTTGGGGGGTGACGATCGGTGGGGTTTTGTTTTTTTTGATTGGCCTGGCGGACGACCTGTTTCACCTGTCGCCTTTTTCCCGCTTGTTGATGCAATTCGGCGTGGCTGCTGCCGCTTGGGGAGTAGGGGTGCGCATTGAGTTCATCAGTCTGCCCGGGAGAGGGATCTGGCCCTTTCCGGTGTGGTTGAGCCTGCTGATTACCCTGTTCTGGCTGGTGGGGATGGCCAACGCCATCAACTTCATGGACGGGCTGGATGGGCTGGCGGCAGGGGTGTCGGGAATTGCGGCAGTGGTGATGCTGATCGTAACCCTGCTGCTGGATCGACCGGCGGCGGCCATGCTGGCGGCGGCTTTGGCGGGAGCTTGCCTAGGCTTTTTGCGCTACAACTTCAACCCAGCGCAGATCTTCATGGGGGATGGGGGGGCCTATTTTTTGGGCTTTACCCTGGCTGGGATCGGGGTGATCGGGGTGGCCAAGGGGGTGACCACGCTGGCAGTGGCTCTGCCTTTCTTTATCTTGGCGGTGCCGATCCTGGATATGTCCACCGTAATCCTCAAGCGGCTGGCCAGGGGGAAGTCGCCTTTCCATCCCGACAAAGGCCACTTGCACCACCGCTTGCTCAAAGCCGGCCTATCCCATCGGCATTCAGTGCTGCTGATCTATGCCATGACCCTCTGGGGGGGATCCCTGGCCTTGGCCTTGGCGGGCTTGCCGGCAGGAGGCACCTACCTGGGCGGGGCCTCGCTGGTGTTGGCAGGGGTGGCTTGGGGGGCTTGGCAACGGCAACGAGCTTTGCCCTCGGAGGACAGGCCCGAACAGGAATATGTTGCTCCGCAATGCTGTTGCGACCAGGAATGTAAAGAAGATTGAGCTGGGCTTGTTCTCCATCGCTCGCCTGCCTAGACTGGAGGCGCTCTATATTTGTTGTTTTTTGTTTTGTTGTTTTTTGTTTAGCTCTGTGTTGCCTCATGCGCCCCACACCTGAGTTGGCAGCTCTCCTGCGCCGCACCGCGGATCGTATCCAATCCCAACACTGGGGCTTCTGGGACTGGGAGTACTGCTGGCGGGACAGCACCCGCTGCAATTGCGGCCTGTTGGTGCGAGAAGCCCTGGGCTGGGATCGGCAGCAACTCAGCCTGCGCATCCACCGCGGCACCTGGCGCTCCATCGCCCAAACCGCCTACCGAACTGTTGCCCTGGCCTTGAGGGATCCCTGGCAACTGGAGGGGCAGTGCGAGGCCACCGGCCTGCGGCTGGGGTATGTGTTCGAGAAAATGGCAGAGCTGGGGTTCGACCAACCGGAAGACTTTGCCGCCCTGGAGGAGCTGAGCGATCCCGTAATTCTGGCCCGCCTGGCGGAAAAAGGTGTGGAGCCAGCACAGCGCGACCAGGCGATCCATGTGGCG
This sequence comes from Thermostichus sp. OS-CIW-26, assembly GCF_054058395.1. NCBI lineage: Bacteria > Bacillati > Cyanobacteriota > Cyanophyceae > Thermostichales > Thermostichaceae > Thermostichus > Thermostichus sp. OS-CIW-26. The sequence continues at coordinate 118,669 of NZ_JBSSAG010000001.1, forward strand.
CTTTACATGCGGGAACTGGCGGACTGGATTGACGAACAACTGCAGGCCCAGGCTCAGATCAGCCGCTTGAGCCAACCTTTGCCCAAAACACCAGGGATCCTCGTCCAACAGTCGGTGCACCTTACTTGAGGAACTCAGTTGCCTTCCTCTACCATCACCACATGGGCAGGGATCCCAGGGGGAAGAGCCTTGCAGCCGGACAAAAAGGCCAGCTCGATTAAGAAGGCAAATCCCCCCACCTCAGCGCCGCTCTGGGCCACCAATTGGGCGGTGGCAGCGGCTGTACCCCCGGTGGCAATGACATCATCCACGATCAACACCCGCTCTCCAGGCCGCAGGGCGTGGGCGTGCAGTTGGAGCTGGTCTTGGCCGTATTCCAGGCTGTAAGTCTGGCTGAGCACCGGCGGCGGCAGTTTGCCTGGCTTGCGAACCGGGACAAAGCCCAAGCCCAGGTGTTGTGCCAAAGCAGCCCCTAAAATGAACCCCCGCGACTCGATGCCGACCACATAATCTAGGGATCCCATGCCGGTGGTGCCGGCGGCCAACTGTTCAATAGCCGCCCGGAAGCCTGCCGGATCCTGCAGCAGGGGGGTCATATCCCGAAAGAGGATGCCGGGTCTGGGAAAATCGGGCACCAAGCGAATGAGGGCTCGCAGATCCATCTTGTTTTCCTCGCTGGCCAGTGGCTTGCTGTTCGCGCTATTCGGACGGAGTCCTCAAAGGACGCTCCAAGCAACCCATCATACTCGGTTAGCTAATGGGCAGATGGGATCCCTTTTGGTCAGTCTGGCAACGGGGAAGATTTTCTATAATTGGCAAGGCTGGGGGCCGCGGCTCACCTGGTCACCCATCTGTGAACTCGGAGACTTCTCATGCGTTATTACATGGCCATCGACTCCAATCCCCTAGCCAGTTTGCCGCTGGCTCTGTTTGGGGTGAGCAGCGAGGCGGCCTATGTCGATCTGCTGCAAGACAAGCTCATTGTGCGGGCGGGCAGCCTGTTCAACGAGACGTTCTCCCTGAGCGAGTTGGGACAAGGGGAGCGCTTCCCCTGGCCTTGGTACTACGGACTGGGCGTGCGCACCGATTTTCAGGGGATCGTTGGCCCGGTCACCAGCACCCAAGGGGTAATTGCCATTCCACTGGTGCAGGAAAAGCCTCTTTTTATTCCCTTGCTGGGGCCGGTAGGGCTGCAACTGCCCTGCAAAAAGCTGGTCTTCAGCCTCAAAGATCCAGACACCTTCCTGGCCAACTTCAATCAGGGTCGCCCAGAGGTGAACGCCGGCCCGAAGAGTGTGGTGATTGAGTAGATGGGGATCCCTGTGAAACCTGAGAGACGGCGGCCTGTCAAGAGCCTACAGAGATCCCCCAGGGGTTGGGGTGACAGGCCCAGAAGCAACGCGGCTTATGCGACGCAAGCCCGGCAAGCCGGCATCCACCACCACCACACTGCCATCCGCTAAGACTACCAAGCCGGCAGGCTGCTCAAACCGGGCTGCCGAGGTGGGGCCATCCTGCCAACCGCGCTGATTCTGTCCGGCCAAGGTGGAAACTTGTCCCCCAGGCTGAAGACGACGAATGCGATGGTTATCTCGGTCGGCCACCCAGAGGTTGCCTGCCGCATCGAAGGCCAGCCCCCCCAGGGTTTGAAAACGGGCCTCTGCCAGGGGGCCATCCCGATAGCCTGGCTCTGCCCCGGAGAGGGTGGTCACTCGTCCGCCAGCAGAGAGCCGGCGCAGGCGATGTCCATCGGCAATCCAGAGGTTCCCCTCCTTATCCACCGCCAGAGCCGTGGGCTGCAGGAGCTGGGCCTGTTCTGTTGGGCCATCGACGGATCCCGGCTGGCCGGTGCCGGCAACCGTGGTCACTTCACCTGCAGGGGTGATGCGGCGGATGCGGCGATTGGCGCGGTCGGCAACGTAGAGGCTGCCATCTGAACCCAAAGCCAGCCCAGATGGCTCCCGGAACTGAGCTCGGTCAAGCCCCCCATCTCGGTATCCGGCTATACAAGTGCCGGCAAAGGTGCTCACCTGTCGTTGCAGGTTGATATAGCGCAGGCAATGGTTGCCGCTGTCGGCCACCCACAATCCCCCCTTGGGATCCCAGAGCAGCCCCTGTGGGGAGTCAAACTGAGCTTGATTGGCTGCTCCGTCGCGGCGGCCTGCTTGGCCTGTGCCGGCCCAAACTTCCAATTCCCCCTCTGGAGACAGCCGGAAGATGCGGTGCTGGGCTCTATCGGCTAAATAGAAGGCTCCTTCAGGATCCACAGCAATGCCGCTGATTTGCTGCAGGTAGATCCTGGACTCGGTGCCGGTGTTATCAGGGGCGTTGCCGACAGGATCTGCCGCGGGCGAGGTGCGGCCATCCAGCAAAGTTTCCACCACCCAGGCCGATGCTGCCGGAGCAGTGGGGGTGGGAGAGGGGCTGGGGGAAGGAGTAGCGGCAGGCCAATCGTAGACCAGAGTGCCCAGCCCTTGCCCGGAAGCATCCGCAACGGCAACCCAAACCGAGCCGGAAAGAGAAGAAGGCGGCATCACCACCAGGCGGTCACCGCTGCGGGAGCGAATTTCCCCCTTCAGGATGCGCTCGGGATTGGCTGCTGCAGCAAAGAGAACCGTTTCCACCCGCTCCAAATTTTCCCCTGAGAGCAGCAACGGCTGGCCAAGGGTGGGCGCTGCCGAGCTGGTGTGCAGCAGCGGTACCCCCACCTCAGAGAGCACCAACATCGAAAGGCGGCGCTGGCGCTCTGTGTCTTGGGGAGGACGATTGACACTGCCAGAACTCCCAGAGCGGGCAGAAAGGGTCAGGGATCCCTTCCCCTGCGCCAGAGTGGTGGATCCCCGATAGGCGATGGCGCTGAGCTCCGCTTCTCCGGCGGGAGGATTGGTGAAGGTGAAAGTGGCCGGTTGCCCCAGGCGCAGAGGGGCAGTGGCGGTTTGGCGATAAGTGCCCAGGGTAATGCTCAGGTCGATCCCTTCCACTCCCGGCCAGGTGGGAGTGCGAGCCAGCCAGCGATCCACCTCTGAGGCCGGTAGCTGGGCCACCAGATCGGATCCCTGTTCCTGGAGCAGCAGAACGATGCGGTTGCTGGGCACCGACAAGCCGGCCTGACGCGCTTGCTCGAAAGTCAGAGAAAGCGGGGAGGGAGGGAGAGGAGTTGGAGTTAAAACCGGCTGTAGGGCCGCAGGGGGAACAACGCTGGGAGACAGACTAGAAGAAGAAAGCTCGCCACAGCCCGAGAGAGCCAGCACCAAGGCACTCAGCGCAGGCCAAGGTAGCGGTGTCAGGGAAGCCCGTCGTGGCATGATGCAGCTCATCCCCTCCCACAAACTGGGAAATGGCGGAAACCCAAACCCCCACGCTTACCTTCATCAGCGTACAAACCGGCGAGAATTGCCCAGCACCCTCTCTGCCGCAGGAGCCACCTCGACCAATGCCTTGGCCCCTGAACCGCATTCCTATTCATGACCAACCATCCTCACCCGCAGGTGAGTCGCACTCCTCACTCCATCTATCCTTACTCAAATCCCCACCGAAAGACCAGATAGCAGTTTCAGCGGCCAGGAAATCATCCAGGCCATAGCGGTAGCGCTGTAAGTCGATGCTGCCCGCGTTCGCCCGGTTCGGCTATAGAGTGGGGACAGGCCACTCTCGCGGATGAATCAAGTAGACGGTACCCCCGGAGTGCTCCAGCCACAACGACTCTAGCTGTTCGCGGCGGTAGGTACGGCGAACCTCTTCGTTGGTTTTGGCCGCCGGATCGTGGACGATGGGATCCCCGTGGCTAAACTGCTCCGCACCGCTGCCGCGAGCAAATCCCACCAGCACCGCCAGATGGCCGTTGCTTCTGGGAATTGGCGCCCCTTCCAGTTCTCCCTCACCCCAAGCATAGCTGAGGATCACCGGAACCCCTGCCGCGATCCAGGCTTCTGCTTGGGCCAAGCTCTCCAGCCGCGCCACCACGCCGGACAAACCCTGCTCGGCAGCATGGGCGACGTTGAAAGCCCAGTTGCCATGGCCCTGGTAAACCCGGTCATACACACCGGCCACCGCTGCGCGCACCAACACCTCACAGGGACGGGGATCCCGCTTCCAGTAGGCCATCACCATCGCCAAAGAGGTGGGGCTACACCAGACCTCTCCCCCATCGGGGTACACCATCTGGGAGCACCAAGGCAGATCCAAGATTTTGCCCCAGCGGCTGGGATCCCCAGGGGATAGGCGGCTGGGCTTGACCGGCTCGTTGGAAATGGCAACTGCCACCTGATCCACAACGGCAGAACGGCCTGGCTCTTGCGTGAACAGGCGCACCCTAACCTGGAAGGCTTCTGCTCCGTTGAGGGTATCCTTGAGCACCAGCAAGTCCGTGTACAGGTTGCCATCCTCATCCCCTTGTCCTTGCACTGAGTGGCTGGCCAGAGTCAAGGGATCCGCAGCCCATACCCCGCCGTGATACCACTTTGTCCAGCGGTCTGAAAGCTTGGCCCGAATCCACAGTTCCAACCAGGTGCCGGGGGGCGTGGTGGCATTCCAGGAAGCGATTGCCCCGACCATAGGGAAGCTGGTGGGGACTGCTGGGCTGGTGGCTTCTCCCACCCAGTAGGGGCCAAGGGGATAGAAAGGGCGCCCCCGTTCGCGTAAGCGGTGCGGAGCATTATCGCGTAAGCGGGACGGAGTCCTTAGCGCCACCTCAGGCTCTTCAAGGCTGACTTCTTGCCGCAAACCCTCTGGATCCAAGACCAATTGCCCTCGGGCGTTCAGGCGGATCCCTTGGGTTGACCAGTCCTGAAACCCCTGAGCTTCTCCCGCCCGCCAGCGCTGAAACCCGGTGCGATAGGTGAAGTGGGTCTGGGCTTGCATCGTCAAGAGTCCTGGAAAAGTTGGAACAGGCTGGGCCAACGCGGGCAACCCCAGCAAGAGCAGCACAACCCCGCTGACCAGCCCAGGCAGCCCCTGCCGTTCGCGTAAGCGGGACGGAGTCCTTTGGCCACTGCCTTCTGCGAGCATTGTCCGCCTGCCCCCACTAATAGCGCGACACCGCCGGATGTCCACCAATGTACCAGCGCCAGGGGATCTCGGCTCCTTGGGTGATGCCGATGCGGGTGGTTTGGACGATGGACAACTGCGTTTGCCAAGAGGGGGATCCCTCCAGCCAAATGCCTTCCTGGCCGGCTTCCGCCCGCTCTAGCCGCCAGCCGTTGTGGGATCCATCGATGCGCAGGGCTTGACAGAGCAGGCCCGGCCCCGCCGCCGCCCGTGCTGGCTGATTCTGTTTGTTGGCCGGGATCCAGTCTGGCAGGCGATCCAACTGAGCTGCCCGGATCAGAACCGCCGCCGGGATCCCTTCTGGCTCGGTAACGATATTTAGACAGTGGTAGAGGCCGTAGATGCGATAGATGTAGAGATGCCCTGGCGGGCCAAACATGACCTGGTTGCGTTGGGTCTTGCGGCGGTAGGCATGGCAGGCCGGATCCCCAGCCGTGTAGGCCTCCGTCTCTACGATCTGGGCCCGCACCTGCAGCCCATCGGCAAATTGCCGCACCAGAACCATGCCCAGCAAGGCAGGTGCCACCAGCGGGGCCGGCTGGCTCAACCACTCCACAGCGTCCACGGCAGGCTTGGCAGCCCTCAGCCCCCAGCAACGGCAGGGACGATGCTCACCTCATCCCCATCTTGCAGAGGGGTGTCACATCCCTTGAGGAAGCGAATGTCTTCGCTGTTCACATAAAAGTTGACGAAGCGGCGCAATTCCCCCTTCTCATCGCACAGCCGCGCCTTAATCCCCGGACAGCGTTGTTCCAAAGCATCCAACAATTCGCGGATGGTGGATCCCTCGCAATTCACCACCCCCTGATCCTGGGTGAGCGCCCGCAGCGTGTTGGGAATCAGCACCTTGACTGCCATAGCCCAATGCCTCGTCCATTAACCAACATCAAAAAACTAGGGTAGCAGCACCCCATCGATGCCGTGAATCACGCCGTTGGAAACTGGAATATCCGCCAGGTTCACGTTAGCCCCGTTGACCCGGATGCTGCCCTCGGATCCCACCTGCACCTGCAGCGGCAGCTCTGCCAAGGTAGTCAGAGTGGTCGATTGGCCGGGCCGCAGGTCAAACGAGGTAATCCGCCCCGGCACCACATGATACGTGAGAATGCGGGTGAGCTGAGCCCGGCTGGCCGGCTGCAACAGCGTCTCCACCGTACCCGGCGGCAGTTGCCCAAAGGCCACATCGGAAGGGGCAAAGACCGTGAACGGCCCCGGCCCTGCCAACGCCGTATTCAGGCCCGTCGCCCGCAAAGCTGCCGCCAGCGTCGAGTAGCTGCTGGGCAAAGTTTCCAGCTCAACGGCAATGGTGTTTAGCCCTTGAGGCTGGGCCGCAGGAGCAAAGACAAGCGGGGCCACTACAGCCGCCAACGGGATCCAACGGCGAACAAGGCGCTGAACAGAAGGAAAGATAGGCATCGTGCAAAGCTCCTGAGCCAATAGGTCTACGCCAGGGATCTTAACAGTTCTTCATTAAGATTCTGTTAAGAGGCAATGGAGAGGGTCTTCCCTGCAAACCGAGTTCATACTGATGCCTCCTGCCAGTCCAGCCGCTCCAGGGTGCGGGCCCGCTCCAAAGCCTGTTCAAAGCTCTCCAGCCTGGGCGAGATCACCAGAGGATGGCCTACGTGGGCTTGAACCGCCTCCTGGGTCTTCAGACCGTTGCCGGTAATGTAGGCTACTGTAACCGCCTCGGGATCAAGTTGGCCGGACTCTGCTAGGCGTTTGAGCACGGCAATGGTGGTGCCGCCGGCGGTTTCGGTGAAGATGCCTTCGGTCTCGGCCAAAAGCTTGATGCCGGCAACAATCTCCGGATCGGCAGCCGTCTCGATCTGGCCGCCGGTTTTGCGGGCGATCTCCAGGGCGTAGATCCCGTCAGCAGGGTTGCCGATGGCGATGGACTTGGCGATGGTATTGGGCTTAACCGGAGTGACAAAATCCCGTCCCTCGCGGAAGGCTTGGGCAATGGGCGAACATCCCTGCGCCTGGGCGCCGTGGAAGGTGACCGGCTTATCCGCCACCAGCCCCACCTTCACAAACTCCTGGAAGCCTTTGTAAACCTTGGTGTACAGGGATCCCGAGGCCAATGGGATCACCACCTGATCCGGCAGTTGCCAACCCAATTGCTCCGCCACCTCATAGGCCAGGGTTTTGGAGCCTTCTGAGTAGTAGGGGCGCAGGTTGATATTGACGAAGCCCCAGCCGTAGCGATCCGCCACCTCGGCGCAGAGGCGGTTCACCTGGTCGTAGTTGCCCTCCACCGCCATGACGGTGGGGTTGTAAATCAGGGATCCCAGCACTTTGCCCGCTTCTAAGTCCGCCGGGATGAAGATGGTGCAGTCCAAGCCGGCGTGGGCGGCAATAGCAGCGGTGGAGTTGGCCAGATTGCCCGTGCTGGCGCAGGAAACGGTGGTAAAACCCAGCTCCTTGGCACGGGTCAGCGCCACCGACACCACCCGATCCTTGAAGCTGAGGGTGGGCATGTTGACGGCATCGTTCTTGATGTAAAGATTTTTTAACCCCAGCCGCCGACCCAGCCGCTCCGCCTTAACCAGCGGGGTCATGCCAGTGCCCACATCGATGGGCTTTTCAGAAGTTACTGGCAGAAAAGGCCGATAGCGCCAGATAGACAGCGGCCCAGCTTGGATGCTCTGCCGGCTGACGCTGTGCCTCAGCCAGTCGTAGTCATAAACCACTTCCAGGGGGCCGAAACACAGCTCACAAACATGCTTGGCGACCGGCTCGTACTCGGCGCCACACTCCCGACAGCGCAAACGGCTGAAGCCCACCTTGGAGCTGTGCAAGGCAGAGGCCAACGGGGAATCGGCAGGGCTGAGCGGGCGTTCGGAAAGAGTTTGGGACATGGGCAGCCTCAAGGTGAAGGAAAGGGTGGGCGCTGGATTGAACTTACCTATCGTTGGGGGGAATCTTATCACCCGCAATCTGCCGCGTCAACTAAACCCGACTAAAATAGTCTGGATTAGATCCGGTTGAGGATAACGGAATCGGTGCTTGGCTCTCTCAGGCGGGCTGTCTGGTGTTTGTATGAGCCGCAACATCCCTTGGGCGACTCTGCCCTTTCCTCTGGGATCCCCTGCTATCGGCAGCCTTGGGGGAGCTGATCCCAGCGCCCTGAGGTCTCTTCAACTCTTCAATCAGGTGACTTAGGCTGGGAACTGAGCCTCTACCCAACTTTATTTCCCAGGGCAACAGAAAACTTTCCCTACTGCTCTGCCTGCCTCAGGCCGGTCGCAAATAACCCTATCCGTTGCCGCCATCGCTAAGCTGGATAAGCGAGCTGAAATAACCTGAAAATTAAAAGACCGGGGATCCCGGCTATTCATTTTGGAATTGCCACCCTATGCTCAGAGTTGGACGGGACAGCATTGATTTTCTCGATCACTACGATGTGGTGGTGGTCGGCGGGGGGCACTCCGGCTGCGAGGCAGCGTTGGCAGCAGCGCGGCTGGGCTGCAACACCCTCATGCTGACATTGAATCTGGACAAGATCGCCTGGCAACCCTGTAACCCCGCCGTCGGCGGCCCGGCCAAATCGCAGCTGGTGCACGAAATCGATGCCCTCGGCGGCGAGATGGGCAAAATCACCGACCGCACCTATTTACAGAAGCGGGTGCTCAACCGTTCGCGGGGGCCGGCGGTGTGGGCGCTGCGGGCGCAAACCGACAAAAGGGAATATGCGCGGGTGATGCGCTCGGTGGTGGAAAACCAGCCTAACCTGACGATTCGCGAGGGCACTGTCACCGATTTGGTGTTGGGGCGCAACGACGAGGTGGTGGGCGTGGTCACCCATTTCGGCACCATCTTCGGCTGTCGGGCGGTGATCCTGACCACCGGCACGTTTTTGGGGGGGCGCATCTGGATTGGTCGCCACTGGCAAGCTGCCGGACGGGCAGGGGAATTTGCCGTGGAAGGGCTGACCGACACCCTGCGCCAACTGGGCTTTGAAACGGGCCGGCTGAAAACCGGCACCCCTGCCCGCGTGGATCGGCGCAGCGTGGATTTTTCGGTCATGGAGCGGCAACCGGGGGATCCCGATGTGCGCTGGTTTAGCTTCGACCCCGAGGTGTGGGTGCCAAGGGAGCAGATGGATTGCTACTTGACCCGCACCACCCCAGAGACCCACCGCATCATCCGGGAAAATCTCCACGAAACCCCTGTCTATGGCGGCTGGGTGGAGGCCAAAGGGCCCCGCTACTGCCCCAGCATCGAAGACAAGATTGTCCGCTTTGCCGACAAGGAAAGCCATCAGATTTTTATTGAGCCGGAAGGGCGGGATCTGCCGGAGCTCTACATCCAGGGGTTCTCCACGGGGATGCCTGAGAAAATCCAGATCCAGATGTTGCGCTCCTTGCCTGGCCTGGAGCGGTGCGTCATGCTGCGGCCTGCCTATGCGGTGGAATACGACTATCTGCCGGCCACCCAGCTCTACCCCACTCTGATGACCAAAAAAGTGCAGGGGCTGTTTTGCGCCGGCCAGATCAACGGCACCACCGGCTACGAAGAGGCGGCAGCTCAGGGGCTCATAGCCGGGATCAACGCCGCCCGCCTGGTTCAAGGCAAGCCCCTGGTCACCCTGCCGCGGGAGTCCAGCTACATCGGCACCCTCATCGACGATCTCTGCACCAAAGAACTGCGGGAGCCCTACCGCATGCTCACCAGCCGCTCCGAATACCGCCTCATCCTGCGCTCCGACAATGCCGACCAACGGCTCACCCCCCTGGGGCGAGAATGGGGCTTGATCGATGACCGGCGCTGGGCCCTGTTCCAAGCCAAGCAAGCGCGCATTGCCGCAGAAATCGAGCGCCTGGAAACGCAGCGGGTGAAGGCCCACGACCTGGCCGGCATCCAACTAAGCCAACTGACGGGGCAGGGGATCAAGGGATCCGCCACCCTAGCCGAGATCTTGCGCCGCAACCAGATTCACTACTCCGATCTCCTGGAACTGGGGCTGGGGGATGCGGAGCTGGATCCCTTTGAGCAGGAAGCAGCGGAAATTGCCGTCAAATACAGCGGCTACATCCAGCGACAGCAGAGCCAAATTGAGCAGGTGAGCAAGCAGTACCACCGCCCTCTGCCCCCCGATCTGGACTACCACTCCATCCCCACCCTCTCCAAAGAGTCGCGGGATAAGCTCTCGGCGGTGCGTCCCCTCACCGTGGGCCAGGCAGCCCGCATCGGCGGTGTCAACCCCGCCGACATCAATGCCCTGCTGATCTACCTGGAAGTGAGGCAACGTCAGAGGACGGCTGCGGCAGATCCCGTCTGTTCTTCTGTATGAGCTCCGCCCCCATCCATGTAGAGGGAAGGGATCCCTTCTAGGGGCATGCGCGAGGCTACCCCCAGCTCCAGCGGCGAGACCTCCCCCCGCAGCCAGTGGCAGAGCCCAGCTGCCCCAATCATGGCGGCATTGTCGGTGCAGAGGGCTAGAGGCGGGATCACCACCCGCAACCCCCTTTGCCGGGCTGCTTCTGTGAGGCGGGCCCTCAGCTCCCGATTGGCAGCTACCCCTCCCGTCAGCAGCAGCGTCGAGAGGCCCAGCGCTTCGGCACAGGCCACTGCCTTTTCGGTGAGCACATGGGTCAGACAGGCCTGGAAGCTGGCGGCAATGTCGGCAATGGGCAACTCCTGGCCTTGCTGCTGCAACTGCTGGACTAGGCGCAACACCGCCGTTTTCAGGCCGCTGAAGCTTGTGTCGTAGGGATGCTCCACTTTGCCCTCGGGCAGGGGAAAGCGCTGCGGATCCCCCTGCTGAGCCCAGCGGTCAATCTGCGGTCCCCCCGGATAGCCCAGCCCCAGCAGCCGCGCCACTTTGTCAAACGCTTCGCCGGCAGCATCGTCGCGGGTGCGACCCACCGTCTGGTACTGCCCGTAGTCCTTCATCCAGATCAAGCTGGTGTGGCCCCCCGACACCAAAAGGCAGAGGCAGGGGGGGCGCAGATCGGGCTCGGCCAAAAAGCCGCTGAAGAGATGGCCCTCCAGATGGTGCACCCCGATCAGGGGCTTGTCGTAAAGCAAAGCCAGGGTCTTGGCCCCCATCAGCCCCACCAGCAGGGATCCCACCAGGCCCGGCGCACAAGTTACGGCAATGGCGTCTACCTCGGCCACCTCCAATCCTGCCTGTTGCAGAGCCCTCTCCAGCACAAAGGGCAAGGTTTCCACATGCTGCCGTGAGGCCACCTCCGGCACCACGCCCCCGTAAGCAGCATGAAGGTCGATTTGGCTGGCCACCACGGAGCTGAGCTGCCGTGGGGCAAACCCCGGCCAGGCCACATCCGCCGCCACCACAGCCACAGCCGTTTCGTCACAACTGGTTTCGATGGCAAGGACGCAGGGCATGGGAGAGCAGGCTGGGCAAAAGGGATAGGAGAGCTTTGGGATACTTGAGATACTTGAATTAAGAATTGTGTGAGCTAAAACCCGGGATCCGTCGGGGCGAGGCGCTCAGGAGTATGATACTAACCGTTTGGTGCCTGTTTCTGCACTTAGCATCCCTTAGCATTTGGACAGATCTTAGACCCCTACCTCAAGGACACATCCTGCTATGCGAACCTTTTTAAGCCTTCTTTTGGCCCTTTGCATTGCGCTTGGCCTCGCCCAATCTGTGCAGGCAGAGCCCTTGATCGGTCTGAAACCTTGCAGCGAAGTTCCCGCCTTTCAGGCCCTGATGAACGAACGCCTGAGCAGCCTAGAGGAGAAGATCCTCAACGCCAGCCCTGCTATGGCTCCCGTCTACCAGCAAAAGCTGGCCCAAACCAGCAAGCGCTTTGAGCGCTACAGCAAGCTGCTCTGCGGCGAAGAGGGCCTGCCCCACCTGGTTACAGATGGTCGGTTGAACCATGCGGGCGAGTTTCTCATCCCCGGCCTGCTTTTCCTCTATATCGCCGGTTGGCTGGGCTGGGCCGGGCGTTCTTACCTGATCGCGGTTCGGGATGAGGATAGCCCCGAAATGAAAGAAAGCCTGATCGATGTACCGCTGGCGCTGCGGTGTTTCCTCACGGCTTTGGCTTGGCCTGCTGCTGCTTTCAAGGAGATTGCCAGTGGCGAAATTCGAGAGCCGGAAGCGGCTGTGCCCATCTCGCCCCGCTGAGGAGCTGAGCCCGGCTTTCTAACTCGATTTATTTAACTTTTGAGAGGCGTCTATGGCTGATTTCACCAAGTTTCTCACCACTGCTCCGGTGGCATTTATCCTGTTTTCCAGCTTTGTTTTTGCCCTGTTCATCGAGATCAATCGCTTCTTCCCCGACATTTTGACGTTCTGAGTGTAGGCCAGGGATCCCCAGCGCAACCTACGCCCGGTGGGATCCCTGCTTTTTTAGGCTTTTTTCCATCCTCCTTTGAACTGGACACAGAGTTGCTGAAATGGTCGAACCCAATGCCGATCCTGCTCCGTTGAATAGGTTGAACATGAATAAGGGATACGTCACCGTCCCTGAGGGAGATCCGCAAATTGGGGATCTCTGGACACCGATCAACCACGCGCCTGTTGTCCGGCTGTTGATCGACTGGCTGCCCATCAACCGACCGGGATTGAGTTCCATTTGGCGGGGCTTGGAAATCGGTATGGCCCACGGCTATTGGCTGGTCGGCCCCTTTGCCAAGCTGGGGCCGCTGCGCAACGAGCCCATCGGTCTGCTGAGCGGCTTTTTGGGAGCCTGTGGCCTGATCTTGATTCTGACGGCGGCCCTTTCTCTCTACGGCACTGTCACTTCGCAGCGCAACATAGGGCCGGTAGGGGGATCCCAATCTTGGAGCGAATTGGCCGCTGGCTTTTTGGTAGGGGGTATGGGGGGGGCGGTCGTCGCCTACCTGCTTTTGCTGAATGCAGATCTCCTTGTCCCCGCATCTTAACTGGAGCTATTGGCCATCCGTTGGATCATCCACAACGTCTTTAATCGCTTCTCGAGCATCCTCGACTCCAGGGTGGGTGGCTGCCTTTGTTTGCTCGGCCTTACCTTCCAGCCTTTCACGCTGATCGCTGGCCAGCTCACCCACAATTTCTTGGATTTTGCTCTCCAGATTCTTGGCAGTAACTCCAACTGGCTTTTCAAGGCTCATAACATCAGCCCCTTAACCGGCTTTGCCCTGTCTACTCGATAGCACCTTTTCTCTCTGGGCCTCGTGATCCAAATCACCTGCAAGGGGGGAAAGAGCGCGAGTCAGGCTAGCAGACCAGAGGAAGCTTGTCTTAGCATGGACTGAATCCTGCAATGAGCCGATGACAGCGGTTCTAGACATTTTTTCTGCCTATCTTTCGTGAGCTGCTGTGAACGATCTGCTGTTCGAGCCCACTTCCGAAAGGCTCTCCTTAGCCGAGATCCGTCGCCTATCGCCCGCAGCCTTGGCCTACTTGGGAGACGCCATTTACGAACTGCACGTGCGGCGGCAACGATTATTTCCGCCAGATCGACTGGAGCGCTATCATCAGCAGGTGGTGAGGCGGGTGCGCGGCTCGGCTCAGGCCAAGTTGCTGTTGGCCCTGTTGCCCCATCTCAACCCCGAAGAGCAGGAAATTGTCCGCTGGGGTCGCAATGGCTGCGGTCGCCCACCCCGGCATCTGCCTCTGGCCGATTACCAAAACGCCAGCGGCCTGGAAACAGTTCTGGGCTATCTCTACCTGGCCAATCCCGAACGGCTGCGCCATATCCTCGCCCTCACTGATGTTTTGGCTGAGACCCTAGGCGAGTGGGAAGGTTAGGATAGTCTTTCCGTCTTTCCATCTTCCACGCCCATGCCCAAGACTTCTCAGCGCAAACCTGCTTCACGGCTGTCTCGCTCGGGCAAACTGCAGCCGCGAAGGGCAGGGCAATCCGTTAGCAAGCGGGTACAGCGGCCCAAACGCCGAGACGGGGATCCCAAGCTTGCCCTCCGAGAGGCTCCAGTGAAGCCCATCCGTCGCGACGCGCAACGGCAGTGGCCCCAGGGCAAGGTGGCTCCTCAACCAGTAGGCGAGCTGGATCCCGGCCTCTCTACTGGCGAGACAGGGATCTTGCCAGGGGAAGTTCAGCCTCAGGCCGACGGGAATCCGGAGACCGAGCTGGAGCAAGAGATTATCTACGGTCGCCAGACAGTACTGGCTGCTTTGAAAAGTCAAGCCACCCTCAATCGGGTTTGGATCTTGCCGAAGTTGCGCTACAGCCCCCAATTTTTGTCTCTGTTGGAAGAAGCCAAAGCGCGGGGCACCGTTATCGACGAAGTGTCTCCAAAGCGGCTGAACGCCCTCACGGCTGGCGCCAACCACCAGGGTATCGCTGCCCAAGCCACGCCTTATCAGTACGTGGCCCTGGAGGATTTGGTGGAAAGAAGCCGGCAGGCCAGCCCCAATCCAGTGCTGGTAGTCCTAGACGGGATCCAGGATCCCCATAACTTGGGAGCCATTGCCCGTAGCGTAGAAGCTTTTGGCATGCAAGGGATGGTGATCCCACAACGGCGGGCAGCAGGGGTAACCTCGACGGTGATGAAGGTAGCGGCGGGAGCCCTCTCCACCTTGCCGGTGGCGCGGGTGGTGAATTTGAATCGGGCTTTGGAATACCTCAAAGAGCAGGGGTTTTGGGTTTATGGCACCACCAGCCGAGGGACTGACCTCATCTATAGAGCCGATTTTCAACGGCCCATTGCCTTGGTGGTGGGATCCGAGGGGGAAGGGATTAGCCTGCTCACACAGCGCCATTGTGACCAACTGCTGTCCATTCCCTTGGCAGGCCGTACTGAAAGCTTGAATGCTTCTGTGGCCGCCGGCATTGCCCTCTACGAAATCCACCGGCAGCGCTCTCCCCACCACCTCAAACGTGCCGAGATTGATACATTCCTCAACAAATCGTCAATAAAAGTAGTAGAATCTAGGGGATTGCAAAAGGACATCCAATGATTGCTAGACTTGATAATGGGGGATGGATCCCGTGAGCAACCTTTTGGCCAATCTGTTGGATAAGCTGCGCGGCCTATCGGTCTGGATCGAGATCACCACCGAGGACTGCACCTACTACTACGGCCCCTTCTCCGATGAAGCTGAGGCGGAGCGGCTCAAAGGCCACTACATCGCCGACCTGCAAAAGGAAGGAGCCAAAAAGATCCAGGCTCTGGTGAAGAAAATGCGCCAGCCACAGTCTCTGACGGTGACCCGTACTCCGTCGGGAGCCCGTTCCTGATGTCTGCTACGGCTTATCAAGTAACCCTTCATCACCGCGGCCAAACCTACCGCTTCCCCGCCTCTGCGGATCAGACGGTTTTACAAGCTGCTCTGGAGCACGGGATAGAGCTGCCTTCCTCTTGTCAGGCGGGGGTTTGCACTACCTGTGCGGGGCGGCTGAGGTCGGGATCTGTGACTCAGACAGAGGCAATGGGGATTGGGCCAGAACTGCAGGCCCAAGGGTTTGTGCTGCTGTGTGTAGCCTATGCTACCTCCGATTTGGAGGTGGAGACCGATCAAGAGGAAGAGGTTTACCGTTTGCAGTTTGGCTCCTAACCGTGCCGGATTTCTGTTCAGGTCTACTTGTTAGCTTATGGGGGTGTGGGGGTAGCTAAGCCCCGCACTGTACCCGTAGGGTCAGTGCCGAGATACAGATACCCCCACATGGTGTATGATAGGAGTAGTTGCACAAAACGGCTTTTGCCGGAATCTGGTGCAACTACGCGGTAGGACATTCCGTGTCTGCTCGTGGAGGGTTCTTGCGTAGGCTCCCCGATGAAGCGAGAAGCCCGCTCCGTACTGCCAGCAGTCGGGGTCGGGAGTATGTCACTAGGTGTTGTAGTCATTTCGATTCAAACTAGGACACTATACCCACAACTAAAACCTTGGTCGCGTCTTCGCGTCAGCGTTGCGGAGCAATAGCGTTGCGGAGCAATAATGCAGGGGCCCAAAAGGTTTTTCTCAGTAGCCCGGCTGTCTCAGCCTAATCTGAAAATACTACATTAGTTTATATTGTTGGATTCTTAGTGTTAGAAGTTATCGAAAGTAAGTCTGTTTCCTTGGCGAGATCAGTTCTCGACTCCTGTGAAGTTGCATTTGTTGCACCTATCTCTGCCGTTGAGCTCGCCTCTCTCTGCCCCGCAACTGGAGCAATCCCTCTGTCAGCAAGTTGACCGGGAGCTGGGCCAGCCGGCTCGGCTTCTGCGCTGGAGCTTGACGGCGGTGGAGGGGGATAGAGCCTGGGTTGAGGTGGTCGCCACCACTGATGAGGACTGCTCGGATTTAGACTAGGACAACTCACTCTTAGTCAGCTTCTTGACAGACGTCTGCAAGAGTTTTCCCAATACCCCAGTGGTCTCAGACCAATCGAGAACCAACAGTTTCATTGCTACGTTAAAGAGATGGTTCATATTGATTGATGGAAATGGCTATCGGTACCCTTGCCCATTTTTGTCGTTTGGCCAATGTCTGTCTCTGCATCTGAACCAACTCCGGCTCCACTGCTGGCCGAGCAGCACCCCCCTGTCGCCCTCACCATCGCTGGATCCGACAGTGGTGGAGGGGCAGGGATCCAAGCGGATCTGCGCACCTTTGCTTTCCAACGGGTACACGGTACCTCTGCCCTGACCTGCGTGACTGCCCAAAATACCCTTGGGGTGAGCCGGGTGGATGCGCTGCCCCCCGAAGCCGTGGCCGCCCAAATTGAGGCCGTGGTGCAGGACATTGGGGTGCAAGGGATCAAGACGGGCATGTTGCTGAATGCCGAGATCGTGCTGGAGGTAGCCCGTCAGGTGGAGCGCTGGACGTTGCGGCCTCTGGTGGTGGATCCGGTGATGGTGTCCCGCACGGGAGCGAAGTTGCTGGCAGATGAAGCCATTCAGGCCATCCGCGAGCGGCTGATCCCCTTGGCCCAGGTGCTGACCCCCAATCGCTATGAGGCGCAAATTTTAACGGGGCTGCAGCTGCAGTCCCTGGCGGATATGCAAACGGCGGCTCAGCAGATTCGCACCCTGGGCTGTGGAGCGGTGTTGGTCAAAGGTGGGGGTATGCCGGGGGAACTGCAGGGGGTGGATGTGTGGTTCGATGGCGAGCGACTGGAAGTGCTGAAAACAGAGCGGATCCCCACCCGCCACACCCACGGCACCGGCTGTACCCTCTCGGCGGCCATTGCAGCACAGATGGCCTGGGGCAGGGATCCCTTTGCGGCCACGGTGGCGGCCAAAGCCTATGTAACAGAAGCTCTGCGACATCCTTTGGCCATCGGGTCAGGTCAGGGGCCAGTGGGGCACTTCTACCCGCTTCTGTCCGGGATCGGCGAACCTGTGCCATAAGAGAGAGGTCACTCTCTCTGGCTGCTATGGCTAGCCCGTCGAATCTTTCTCAGAAGGGATCCCTGCCCAAATGGCGGCTTTGGCTACCCCTCCTGCTGCAACTGGGTATCGTTCTGCTGATACCGGCTCGGCAAGCGCTGACTCTTGCTGTCGGAACCACGATCTACCTGCAAACGGCCCCTGTGGATCCCTATGACCTTTTGCGGGGCCGGTACGTGACCTTGGGCTACGTCGTCGCTCGACGCTCCACCCTAGAGCAACTGCCGGGTTGGTCACCTGAATTGGAGACCCCAGGGATCCTTTATCTGCGCTTAGCTCTCCCCGAAGGGGATCCCACTCAACCTTGGCAAGCAATCGGTGTCAGCCGGGAGATGCCCAAAGATTTGCAGCCTGAAGAGAAAGTGCTGCGAGGCTGGTTTGACGGGTGGCAGCTCAAGTTGGGAATCGAAGAATTTTTTATTCCCGAAGCGATTGGAGATGCCTTGGAAGAGGATATTCGGCGTTACCCTGAAGCCACGCGGGCAGAAGTGAAAGTGGATCCCTGGGGCAAGGCAGCATTGGTCGGCCTCTGGGTAGGGGAGCATCGGTACTAAGTGCTCATTCTGCCCGGCTTTAACGCTTTAACAATTAATCACCATATTCTGACATCCGAACCCGAAGGAGAGCCGGAAAACTGAATGGGGCAGGGATCCCTATCACTTGCCCCTCGAAACCCTGAAGATGGCGAGAACCGGAGCTGTGCCATTGAGGAGCTTGCTAAGTGCTGCACAGCCTTGCTCAACACCTGAATTAGGGTCATCCCAATTGGGTCAAACTTCTTCAGGTTTTCACTTCCGAATCTCTCCTATCCAACAGGTTTTGCAACCACACCTGAATATCCCGCAGGCTCTCCGGGGAAACTTCATGGCCCATCTCGTACTCGCGATAGGTAAAGTTCAGTGGCAGCGGGGCAAAATAATCCCGGATCTGACGGCCAAAAGCAATCGGCAAAACAGCATCAGCAGTGCCATGAACCACCAGGATGGCCAGGTGTTTCATCCGCTCCGGCTCCACCGCCTCGGCCAGGATCTCTGGAGATAGGCGCCCACTCATTGCCACCACCCCCGCCAGCTTCTCCGGCTGGGTCAGAGCCAAGTACAGGCTCATGATCGCCCCCTGGCTAAACCCCAGCAAATACACCTGCCTGGGATCCAAGGCAATATCCGGGATCCCATTGGGCAGCGTCTGTTCTAGAAAGCGGCTCAGGAGCTTGAGGCTATTGCGCGCTTGCTGGGGATCCCCCACCAGCCCTTCTGGCGTCCAGGCCATTTCAAACCAGGCAAACCCGCCCACACTCCAAGGAATAGGGGCTCTCAAGCTAATCACCGCCAACCGGGGATCCAGATAGGGGGCCAACTGGAACAAATCCCCCTCGTGGCTGCCGATCCCGTGCAGCATTACCAACGCAGGCGCGGGTCCTAAGCCGCCCTGTCGGGGGGGCTGAACGCGGTAGGTGAGGGGGAAAGGAGAAAACACGCCACGGATCCTCAGAAGCAGAGACGGGGTATGGCCGGCCTACGCCCAATCCTGGGGCTGGCGGAGCACCTGGTAGAGCTTAGCTTCCCACGTGTCCGGCTGGGGCTCGTAGCCATATTCCCAGCGCACCAATGGCGGCAAAGACATCAAGATCGACTCGGTGCGGCCCTGGGTCTGGAGTCCAAAGATCGTGCCGCGGTCATAGACCAAGTTGAACTCCACGTAGCGCCCGCGACGATAGAGCTGGAATTGCCGTTCTCGCTCTCCCCATTCCATCCCCTGCCGCCGCTCCACAATCGGCACATAGGCCGGCAAGAAGGCTTCGCCACAGGCTTGCACCAACTGGAAAAGATGTTCCCAACTGCGGGGTCCCACCCGCACCTGTAACGATGGTGGCTCAGAAGCCAGTTGTTCGGGATCCCCTTCCGCCTGACCTTCGGGCCGATAGAGCAGCCCAGGGCGTTCATCCTGATAGTCGAAGAAAATGCCGCCAACGCCGCGCGCCTCGCCGCGATGAGGTAGGAAAAAGTAGCGATCGCACCAGATCTTGAAAACCGGGTAGTAGACGGGATCCAAGCGGTCACAGGCTGCCTTGAGGGTGCGGTGAAAATGGGCCGCATCCTCCTCAAACAGGTAATAGGGGGTGAGATCCATCCCGCCCCCAAACCACCAAACCGGCCCCGCCTCGAAATAGCGATAGTTCAGGTGTACCGTCGGCACATAGGGGTTGCGAGGATGCAACACCATAGAGGTGCCTGTGGCGTAGAAAGGATGCCCTGCTGCTTCTGGACGCTGTTTCAGAATCGAAGGGGGCAGATGGGATCCGAACACCTCGGAAAAATTGACTCCCCCCTGCTCAAACACGTCTCCCTGCTGAATGACCCGCGAGCGCCCGCCCCCTCCTCCAGGGCGTTCCCAACGGTCTTCCCGAAACTTGGCTTTTCCGTCTAGGGCCTCCAGACGGGCACAGATGTCATCTTGTAGGCGCTGCATGAATTGGCTCACCTGTTGACGGGCATCCACTGGCAGCGCTGTAGGGCTTGAGGCCAGCATCATAGTCTTCCAATCTCTCGAAACTCGACAAAAACCTCTCCAGCCCCCATCAAACCTCTCAGACTGGGAGAGCCGAACTGCCAAACTGAAGAGTTCTAACTTGGCCGGGCAAGAAACTCCCTGGAAATCCAGGCCGCTCTTGGATCTTACGTGGGAACCGCCTCATAGGGACGAAGTCGCGCCCACTTGTTCCGTTCCTCGCGAAAGCTCTGGCAGCCCACCACATCCCATTCCATCTCGGTGCCCCCATTGCGGATATTGACATTGATCTGGGGGCCCTGCGGCTCAAAATCCGGCGTCAGCGTGAGATGAGGTTGCTGATGCTGCGCTTCCACGGCATGGTAGGTGGTACAGCGATCCACGTAGTAGCAGTGAATACAAATACACATGGCTGCTGCCTGCAAGAAACGGTTCCCAATCTTGAGGGTAGCATCCTGCCTCCTTCCAGACGGCGGATCCCCTCTTTCTCAGCCGATTCTTGAGATATTTCTTAGCAAAGAGAGGCATCTCCTCGTCTCTCGTCTAAAATCTCGACATATTTCTCAGGATGGGGCTTGATCTGTCCTTAGGATCGAACCATCCAGGCTATCCAGAGGAACTGCCATGAACACCCACACCCGCTACCGCTTCACCTGCACCCTCTCCTTTGGAGATATCTACGGCCAGATCATCGTTTGGCTGATTGTCATCTTTGCCAGCTTGGCCGCTGCCCTCTCCCTGATGAATAGCCCCCTCTACGCTTTTCTCACCATTGCTCTGATTTTGGTGATCTCCCTGCCTTTCCTGCTCTTCGCCTTCGTGACCACCCTGCTCAATCACATCGAGTTTGCCGTTGTCCCTCCTGAGGAAGAGGAAAATCGCGCTGCTGCTGCCGCTAAGTCGCCCGTGGCCGTCAGCTAGAAATCGCAGGAGCCCCGCACTGTACCCGTAGGGTCAGTGTCGGGAGGAATGCGGAAGTTACGATAGAACCATGACCCAAGTCCTGACCGTCTCCTGCAAGCTCAAGGTGTCCCAGTCGCAAGCCGCAAAGTTGGATGCGACAATGGATGCCTTTGTGCAGGCGTTGAACTGGGTCAACCAAAACACACCAGAAAAAGTAGTCAACGCAGTCAAACTCCAGTCCCTTTGCTATTACCAGATTCGCGCTCGGTTTGGCTTGTCCAGTAATCTGGCCCAGCAGGTCTGCAGACGGCTGGCCGGTGCCCGTAAAGTTGCCCGACAGAAAAACCGTCCGGTCAAAGCGTTCAAGAGAGGCTTTGCGACCTACGATGCCCGTATCTTTTCGTTTCGCGAGAAAGACTGGACGGTGTCGCTGACCACGGTGGAGGGTCGGGAGCGCTTTGAGCTGGCGATTGGCCGCTACCAGAGAGAACAGTTGGCAGGCTCCAACCCCAAATCCGCCACTCTGGTCAAGCGTAAAGACGGTTCCTACTCTATTCAGATCTGTGTGGAAGCGGAGCCATCCCCACCGCAACGCACGGGCAGAGTGCTGGGGGTGGACTTGGGGAGGACGGATATTGCCCATACGTCAGAGGGGGATAACTGGAATGGACAGCAGTTGAACCGAATCCGAGACCACTACTCCAAGCTGAGGGCGGTACTCCAACGCAAAGCCAGTAAGGGCACACGCAGTTCGCGGCGCAGATGCCGTCAACTGTTGCAACGGCTGTCTGGCAAGGAGAGGCGCTTTCAGGCGTGGGTCAATCATCGCATCTCCAAAGCTATTGTCTCTAGGGCAAAGGCGACAAACAGCGCTCTTGCTCTGGAAGACTTGACAGGGATCCGGGAAAGGGTCAATCAACAGCCACGCAGCAAAGCTGAGCGCCGCAGAACCAATAACTGGGCATTCTACCAGCTTAGGATGTTCGTGGTCTACAAGGCTGCCATTGCCGGAGTACCTGTGGTGCTGGTTCCGCCTGCCTACACGTCGCAGACCTGCCACCGGTGTTTGCACATCCATCCCGACCCTGCGCAATCCTACCGCAATGGGAAGCAGTTTAAGTGTGGACACTGTGGATGGGAAGGGGATGCGGATTTGAATGGTGCGAATGTGATTGCGCTTTTGGGGGCTGCTGTAAACCAGCCTAGAGGTTCGTGGTTGGCTTGCCAACTGCAGGGCTACCGAAAGCTCGCCCTGTACTGCGAAGCAGTCAGGGTCGGGTAGTTTACTTAGAAACAACTGGCAGTCGGTTGGCGCTTGTCGGATGGATCCCTTGCCCCAAAGACACCTGTGCTGAGTTAAAAAAACCTTGGCTCTCTTGGTCTAGCGCTTGAGTTGGCCCCTGCAAGGCGAGCAAGCGGGTAGCCTTTTATTGGCATTTTATTGGCAATTGTTTTACCAAAGAATTGGGTCTAAAGCCCTGCCGTTCACGGCAGCTTTTGTGCTGTACTCTAGACCAGTAGTAGAGTAGTCAACCACTTAAAAAACCCGGTAGTCCGGCGACTACGCAAGCAACCTAAATAGGTTTTGCCCTTTCTCTTCAACGGTACTTAGGGCAGAAGGGAACTGCCCCGCTTGGGGAGATGGGCACCGCTGTCGTAAAGGGGCAACCCGATACGGCAAGTGCTGTCTTGGAACCAAGAGCCAGAATCCTCTGCCTTTGGGCAGGGGAGTATGGTGACATCCTCCCGGCGCTCCTCCTGTGGACAGAGCGCTGGCCACCCTTCCCGTCAGCAGGACGGAGTCCTTACCTCGCGGTCGGGCATTCCTGCCCCACGCCACTTGTCTGGGTCTACAACCCCCGACAGACCGACTGAACAGGCAGTTTCCCTTCCCCAGCCTCCCTGGCTACTGCCAGCTCGCAAAACAAGTCTAATCCCAGGGAACGGTGCATCGGCAGACAGGATGGACTCCTGCACCCAGGAACCCCTGTCCACCGGCCAAGAGCAAGATGCTATCCACTCTTTGATTTCCGGCAAAGTGTAGTTGTATACGTCCCGGCCAATCTCCAGCCACGCCAACAGCAAGGCCTCCGTCCCGCTGACGCGAGCGGCTTGTTGGGAGGCATCTGGATCAATCCGGTGCTTGTAGGTTACACCAGCATAAGTAGGTTTTGCTACAGATTTCGCTCAGGGGTATGGTGGGGATCCCTGTATCCCGGTGCTTACCCTGCGGGTAGAGCGCAGGACTGATTGCCCCCGCACCACCGTTAGCTAAATCGTTGAGTTGCTCTGCAAGCTAAGATCGGCAAACCCTGTTCCATCGATGAGGATCCGCGTCGGCCATGATGACCGTAATGGAGTTTTTCGCCCTCAGTGCTGGGGAGTGGATGTGCCAACGCACCAGCCATCACTTGGCTTTTCGCCGCTCTGAGGGTGGGAGGTCGCGGCTACAAATTGCCACCCTTGCGGCAACCGATCCAGCAGTCATCCGGGTTTGCGAGTTGTTCAGGGTGGATCCCCGACGAGCTGTGGGAGCAGCGCGGGTGCGGTGGGATGGCGAGCAGGAGTGGGACAACGAAGAGTACAAGGGAGACGTGGTGCTGGTACCTATCCCCGATGAGACCGATCCCATGCGCGGGCAGTTGCTGCGGGATCAGGGCTACGCTGAGAAAGTACCGGTGGCCGGTACCTATGTCATGGGATCCGATGGCGCCCTTACCCTTTACACCCAGTATGAGATGACTGAGTCGGAAGAGCGCATTTGGTTTGCCAGCCCCAACTTGCGCCTGCGGGCCAGCACTGTCAAGCGGTTCGGTGGCTTCAGCATGGCTTCTTTCTGCTCCGAGGTGCGTAAACTCTCCGTCGGCCCTTCTCCCACCCCTACGGTGGCCGAATCCAGCTCTTTCCGCAGCTAGAGCGTTTTCTCCTCAACTGCAACGCGGGTTGTGCCATGCACCAAGTCTTGGATCTGGGGATTAACCTGCTCCACGCCAATCAACACCAGGCCGACCACAACCGGGAGCATTTTGATGCCTGGGGAGTAACCTGTCTGAACCTCATGAGCGCGCCGGGGGCGGGTAAGACGTCTTTGCTGGAGAAAACCGTGGTCGCTCTTGCCGGCTCGCTGCGCCTGGCGGTGATCGAGGGAGACATGACGACCCAACTGGACGCGGAGCGGTTGCGTCGCTACGGGATCCCGGTGATTGCCATCAACACGGGGCGGGCCTGTCATTTGGATGCGGCCATGGTGGCCGGGGGCTTGCAGCAATTGGAAGCACTGCTGGATCCCCAACAACTGGATTTGCTGCTGGTGGAAAATGTCGGCAACTTGGTCTGCCCGGCGGAGTTTGAGGTGGGGGAACACGCCAAGGTAGCACTGCTCAGCGTCACAGAAGGGGAAGACAAGCCTCTCAAGTACCCAATCATGTTTCGAGAGGCGGATTGTCTGCTGATCACCAAAGTGGATCTGGTTCCTGTGTTGGAGGTGGATTTGGATCGGATCCAGGCCAATATCCGCGAGATCAACCCTTCTGTGCCGATTTTTTGTCTTTCTGCCAAGACGGGTGACGGGCTGGAGCCCTGGCTGGGCTGGATCCGAGAGCAGATTCTCCTTGCCCAACACCGACGGCAGCCGCAGTGAAGGGTATCATACTGAGCATCTAGCCGTGGAACTCTCCTCACCTGAGCTGGCCAGGCAGGGGATGAGTTAGCACCTCTGGCGGGTCAATTTGCAGATAACTTGTGTGGATGGAAAATCCCGGCTATGGCCAATTTAAGTGACTTTGTACAGGGCATTGAGCAGTTGATCGAGCTGGCTCAGAAGCTGGACGAGAAAAAGCAAAGTGGAGAGCTGCGAACCGAAGTCCGCATCCAGGCCCGTCCTCTGGGCAGTTCTATTCCCCCTTCCGGCTCCATCCCCCGCCGCCGCAGCCCTGCCCAAACGGGGGATCCCCCCTGGAGCAGCGAGCCCCGAGTGGTGTCTGCAACCCGCTTTCAGGAACCATCCCAGGCTGCTGTGCCCGACCCGCCAGCAACTTCTGCCGACCGCCCAGAGTCTTGGGCTGGGCCACGCCTCAAGGATGTGGGGGGACTGAGGGAACAGCTCCAAGCGCTGCGGGAGATGGTGGAGATCCCCCTCAAGCGGCCCGATCTGCTGGCCAAGCTGGGATTGGATCCGCCCCGCGGCGTGTTGTTGGTAGGCCCCCCCGGCACCGGCAAAACCCTGACGGCCCGCGCCCTGGCCGAGAGCCTGGGGGTGAACTACATCGCCATTGTCGGCCCGGAGCTGATCGGCAAGTACTACGGCGAGGCGGAGGCGCGCCTGCGGCAACTGTTTGAAAAGGCAGCCAAATCGGCTCCCTGTCTGGTGTTTATTGACGAAATCGATGCCCTAGTGCCCAACCGCGCCACTGTCGAGGGGGAGGTGGAAAAACGCCTGGTGGCCCAGATGCTGGGGCTGATGGACGGGTTTGTGGCCCAAAAGGGGATCGTGGTGCTGGCAGCCACCAACCGGCCCGAGGCTCTGGATCCGGCTCTGCGGCGACCGGGGCGCTTTGATCGGGAGGTGATCTTCAAGGTGCCGGACCGGGAGGGGCGGCGGGAGATCCTGGCCATCCACACCCGCGGCATGCCCTTGGCGGAGGATGTGGATCTGGACAGCCTGGCGGATCAGACGCTGGGCTTTGTGGGGGCAGATCTGCGGGGCCTGTGCCAGGCAGCAGCCTATGCGGCTTTGCGGCGGCAGGTGCCCGATTTGGGATCCCCCATCCCCGAGTCCCTGACGGTAACCGCAGCGGATTTTCAACAGGCTCTGCAACAGGTGAAGCCGGCGGTGCTGCGCTCGGTGGAGATTGAATCCCCGCAGGTGAGCTGGGATCAAATTGGCGGCCTGGAGCACGCCAAGCAGATTTTGCAAGAGGCCATCGAGGGATCCCTGCTGCACCCTGAGTTGTACGAGCAGGCTCAGGCCCAAGCGCCCAAGGGCATCCTCCTCAGCGGCCCCCCTGGCACTGGCAAAACCCTGTTGGCCAAAGCCATCGCTTCCCAGGCCAAGGCTAACTTCATTGCCGTCTCCGGCCCGGAGCTCTTGAGCAAATGGGTGGGATCCTCCGAGCAGGCGGTACGGGAACTTTTTGCCCGCGCCCGCCAATGCGCCCCCTGTGTCATCTTCATCGACGAGATCGACACCCTCGCCCCGGCGCGGGGAAGCTACTCCGGGGATAGTGGGGTCAGCGACCGCGTTCTGGGGCAGCTGCTGGCAGAGCTGGACGGGATCCGCCCCAGCCAGGGGGTGTTGGTGGTGGCCGCCACCAACCGCAAAGCCAGTTTGGATCCCGCCCTCACCCGGGCCGGCAGGTTGGAGCTGCACCTGAGCGTGGAGCTGCCGGATCGCAGCGGGCGACGGGAAATTTTGGCCGTTCACAACCGCAAGCGTCCCCTAGGGCCTGATGTGGACTTACAGGGGTGGGCCGAGCAGACCGAAGGTTGGAGTGGTGCCGACCTGGCCCTGCTCAGCAACCGCGCCGCCATTGCCGCCATCCGCCGCCACCGCGCCACTTCCGAGACGGTGGATGCCAAAACCCTGGTCATCCAACAGGAAGACTTCTGTCGAGCCTTTGCCGAGCTGCAGCAGCAACGCCAAGCCGGCTGATCCCAGCCTGAGGGCTATTCCCATCACGCCAGCGGCTCGGAGCACCTTCAAACTTTCAAAATCAAAAGACTGGGATCCCTTGCCATTCTGGTTGGCTGTGGGCGTGGGCTGACTCACCGCAGGTGCGGGGGGTGGGAAAGATCTTGCCGGGGTTGGCGATGTGCTGGGGGTCGAACACCTGCCGCACCCATTGCATGCTCTCCAGATCCGCAGGCGTAAACATTTCCGGCATGTAGCAGCGTTTGTCTGCCCCGATGCCATGTTCGCCGGAGATGCTGCCCCCCAGGCGCACGCAGAGCTTGAGGATTTCGCCCCCCAGTTTCTCCACCTGTTCCAGGGATCCCGGCACCGACTCGTCGTAGAGGATCAAGGGGTGCAGATTGCCGTCGCCGGCGTGAAACACATTGGCCACCGGATAACCGTACTCACGGCTGAGGCGCTCGATTTCCTTCAAGACAAAGGCTAGCTGGCTGCGGGGGATCACCCCATCCTGAACGTAGTAGTTGGGGC
This sequence comes from Thermostichus sp. OS-CIW-26, assembly GCF_054058395.1. NCBI lineage: Bacteria > Bacillati > Cyanobacteriota > Cyanophyceae > Thermostichales > Thermostichaceae > Thermostichus > Thermostichus sp. OS-CIW-26. The sequence continues at coordinate 145,580 of NZ_JBSSAG010000001.1, forward strand.
TGAGCTTGCCCATGGCGGCAAATGCTGCCTTACGTCCTTTCCACACCCGCGCCCGCTCTTCCGGGTCGGATGCGACTTGCACCTGTCGCGCCCCATTTTTGAAGCACAGCGCCCTCACCTGTTGGCTGGCTTCTTCCACCTCCAGTTCCAGCCCATCCACCTCCACCAGCAAAATGGCCGCCGCATCCCGCGGATAGTAGCCCAACTGCACCACATCCTCCACGGCATTGATGCTGAAGTTGTCCATAATCTCCAGGCCGGCGGGGATGATCCCGGCAGCAATGATGTCGGAGACGGTGGATCCCGCCGCTTCCACACTGTCAAAGTCTGCCAGCAAAACCTGCACTTGAGCCGGGGCCTTGAGCAAGCGCAGGGTAATCTCGGTGGCAATGCCCAGGGTGCCCTCGGATCCCACAAACAGCCCCACCCAATCGTAGCCGGGCATCTCCGGGAGCTTACCCCCCCAGCGCACCACCTCCCCATCCGGCAGCACCACCGTCAGGCCGAGAATGTGGTTGGCTGTTACGCCGTATTTGAGGCAGTGAACACCGCCGGAGTTCTCCGCCACATTGCCGCCGATGGAGCAAACCGACTGGCTAGAGGGATCCGGCGCATAAAAGTAGCCTTGGGCGGCAACGGCCTGGGTAATCCAGGTGTTGATGACCCCCGGCTGCACCACCATGCAGCGGTTGTCCAGATCGATTTCCAGGATTTGCTTCATCAGGGTGGTGGCAATGACGACGCTATTTTCCACCGGCAGGGCCCCCCCCGATAGCCCAGTACCGGATCCCCGCGCCACGAAGGGCACCTGGTAGCGGCTGCACAGCTTCACCACCTGCGCTACCTCTTCTGTTGTGCGGGGCAGCACCACCAGCGCCGGCCTTTGCCGGTAGCTGACCAGCCCATCGCATTCGTAAACCAGCAGCTCCTCCGGCTTGCTGATCACCCGCTGGGGATCCAGAATCTTTTTGAGCTCAGCCGTCAGCCTGATCCAGTCGAAGGTGAGGCCGGTCTGTAGAGGATGAGAAGAAGTTTTTGCGCTGGCAGTGCGAAGCACTTTCATAACAGTAGGCTCAGCAGGAGTTTGGGAGGGGGATATTGTCACTATAGTCTTGCTGGCTCCAACAGATAGTCCATGCAGCCCAACTCCCCCAGCGCCGAACAAGTCCTCAACCAAGTGCGGCAGCTCTACGAGCTCTACCCCTTCCCCCCGCAGCCCGTCGGCACTGTTCCCCCGCCAGGGTGGAATTGGCGCTGGAGCTGGCCCCAGGCCCATGCCTTTTGTACGGGATCCCATCCGGGTCGGCGCAAGGTGCGCATTCTGGATGCCGGCTGTGGCTCGGGAGTGGGAACGGAATACATTGCCCACCAAAACCCCAACGCAGAAATCTGGGCCTTTGATCTGAGCAGCCGCGCCCTGGAGATTGCCGAGGCCCGTTGTCGGGCTTCCCAGGCACCGCCGGTGCAGTTTCGCCAGCTCAACGTCTACGACATCGACCAGCTGCCGGGGCAGTTTGACTTCATCAACTGCGTGGGCGTGCTCCACCACCTGCCCGATCCGCTAGCGGGGCTGCAGGCTTTGGCCGGCAAATTGGCTCCCGGCGGGCTCTTGCACCTGTTTGTGTATGGTGAGCTGGGCCGCCACGAAATCCGCCTCATGCAAAAGGCCATCCGCCTGCTGGTAACGGGTTCTGAACACCAGACCCTTGCCTCGGCGGAGCAATTGCAGAGGGGTCTCCAGGTGGGCCGCCGCCTTTTCGAGATCTTGCCGGAAACCAACCGCATCCAGCAGCAAGAACGGGCCCGCTGGGCCATCGAGAACGTGGACGACGAATGCTTCGCCGATATGTACCTGCACCCCCAGGAAGTGGACTACACCATCGAGACTCTGTTTGAATTAATCCGGGCTTCCGGACTGCAGTTTCTGCGCTTTTCCAACCCGGAGTTTTGGCGGCTGGAGCGGGTGTTGGGCCAGGACGAGGCCCTGCTGGCTCAGGCGGCTCAGCTGCCGGAACCGGAACGCTATCGCCTGATCGAGCTGCTGGATCCGGTGGTAGCCCACTACGAGCTGTTTCTCGGCAAGCCCCCCATCCGCTGCTGGGAATGGACAAGCCCGGAAAGTGTAGCATCAGCCATTGCCCACCTCAGCCCCTGTCTGGGCCTGTGGCCGGGGCGGAGCATTTTCAACTATGCTTACGAAGCCATCTCCCTGAGCGAAGAAGCCTTCGCCTTTCTCCAACAGGTGGACGGGATCCGCACCGTCCAAGAGATCCAGGCTGGCCTAGAGTGCCCCCTGAGCTTTGAGCAACTGCAACGCCTGCTGCGCTGGCAAGTGCTGCTGCTGGAGCCGCAAAACTCGGTCTCTTGAGAGTTTCTCGACCCCTTTCCCTTGCCTCAGCGGGACGAACCTTGGCATTTGCCCTCTTGTTCTTCTATGGCTTATCCTAGAAAGCTGTGACCTTTAGCTCTGGCCCCGCATATTCTGGGGTTGTCATCATGCCCAAAATCAAAACCCGCAAGGCAGCAGCCAAGCGCTTCCGCCTGACCGGCAGCGGCAAGTTTATGCGTCGCAGGGCCGGGCACAACCACTTGCTGGAGCACAAAACCAGCAAGCGCAAACGCAAATTGGCCGGTGTGGCCCTGGTGGACAAGCGGGATGTGGTCAATGTGCGCCTGATGTTGCCCAACACCCACTAGCCGGGATCCCGCTCGCGCCGGCAAGAAGATTTCAGGGGCTGGCATTGGCGACAGCAGTTCCGATCCCGTTAGCAGGACGGAGTGCTTCTACCCTTCAGTTTGAGTTTGTTCAAGTTCCTATTGAGTTACTGCCATGAGAGTCAAACGGGGCAATGTCGCCCGCAAGCGCCGCAAAAAGATCCTCAAGCTGGCCAAAGGCTTTCGGGGAGCTGGTTCAAAGCTGTTCCGCACCGCCAACCAGCAGGTGATGAAGGCTTTGCGCAGCGCCTACCGGGATCGCCGCCGCAAGAAGCGGGATTTTCGTCGCCTATGGATTACCCGCATCAACGCGGCCACCCGTGCCCAGGGCCTGCGTTACCACGAGTTCATCGATGGTCTCAAAAAAGCCAATATCCAGCTCAACCGCAAAATGTTGGCCCGCTTGGCTTTCCTGGATCCAGAGGCCTTTACCCAGGTGGTGGAGGCAGCGCGCCAGTCTCGCGCCTCCTGAGGAGCATGCCTCTAACCCCCAAAACCCTGAACTTTGCTGAATTTACTGAGCTTTAGGCGGTTTGGCAAAAGTCATTGAGAGGGATATAGTAGACCAAGTTTCCCCCTGATCCTTGAGTCCACCGCAACGGTTGCCGGGAAGTGAAGGGGGAAAGCGCTCGGGGGGTATTCCTCAGGGCTTTGCGGGATACCGCCTTCCTGCTCAGAGATAGGCAGGATGCGATCGCTTCTTTCCTGAACCATGTTCAGGAGAGTTCAGCGTGAATGTATCAGGTTCCGACGGCTATCCAGAAGTCCTTCCTGGCAGCCATTCTGGCCCTCGCCTGCCTGGGGAGAGGGATCCCTACTGTGGCTCGTCCTTGGCCGGAGATTGTGGATTCTGGGCGGCTGCGCGTTGCCGTAAAAGACAACTTGAGGCCGCTGGGGTTTCGCACTCCCCAAGGGGATCTGCAGGGGTTTGAGATCGAGCTGGCTTGTGAGCTGGGATCCCGGCTGTTGGGCTCGGCAGAGGCTGTGGAGTTGGTGCCGGTCTCGAATGTAGAGCGGCTGCAAGTGTTGGCTGATGGCCAAGTGGATCTGGCCATCGCTCAGATCGGCATTACCCCGGATCGGGCGCGCCAGGTGGAGTTCACTTCTGCTTACTATCAGGATGGCCCCAGCTTGGTTGTGGCTCGTTCCCACAACTGGGAAAGCTGGTCGGACTTGCGGGGCGGTCGCGTTGCAGTCTTGCGCGGTTCCAGCGCCATTCCCCTGCTGAATCGATACCTGCCAGGGGTGGAGTTGGTGCCTGTCGATTCCTACCGAGAAGGGGCGGAACTGCTCCTGAAAGGGGCGGTGCAGGGGTGGGCAGCAGATCGCTCGGTGCTGGCAGGGTGGCTAGCAGAGCATCCCCGTCGCGACAGCGCTGCGGAGCAACAGTTTCAATTTCTGGGATCCCCCTTGGCAACGGTGGGGCTGGGCATTGCCATGCCCAAGGGGCTGCAGCACGCCGAATTGCGGCTGCGGGTGCGCCGAGAACTGGAGAATTTGCGGGCTGAGGGCTGGCTGACAGAGCGGGCCAGAGCCTGGGGGTTGCCCTAAAGTTGAGGATACTCCCTACTCTTTTTTGTCTCTCTTGGGAAGATTTCTCTCTTGAGCAGAAAGGCGGGCTCAGTGCAGAAAGTGACGTATGCCGGTGCAAACCATGGCAATACCGGCAGCGTTGGCAGCAGCAATGGAATCGGCATCGCGGATGCTCCCCCCCGGCTGGATGATGGCGCGGATCCCTGCTTGGGCAGCCATCTCCACGCTGTCGGCAAAGGGGAAGAAGCCATCGCTGGCCAAAACAGCTCCTGCTGCTTGGGATCCCGCCTGCTGGAGAGCGATCTCCGCTGCTCCCACCCGATTCATTTGTCCGGCTCCGACGCCGAGCGTCTGCCTCTGCTTGGCGACGACAATGGCGTTGGATTTCACATGTTTGCAGACTATCCAGGCAAATTCCAGATCCGCCCACTCCTCCGGTGTGGGCTGGCGCTGGGTGACCACTTGCCAAGAAGGGGGGCTGTCGGTTTGCGTCGGTTCCTGGTCGCGACAGCGTTGCAGAGCAACAGGTGAATCGGCGTCTTGCACCAGAAAGCCCCCGGCCAGGGTGCGGATTGTTTGGGCAGGCCCCACACACAAGTCCGGCAAGATCAAGACCCGCAAGTTCTTTTTGACTGACAGTAGCTCAGCCGCTTCTGGAGTGCAATCGGGAGCCACCACACACTCCAAAAAAGGCTCCACCAGCCGTCGGGCGGTCTCTGCGTCCAAGGGTTGGTTGAGGGCGACGATGCCCCCAAAGGCCGAAACTGGATCAGCAGCCAGGGCAGCCTCGAGGGCGGCAGCCGGCGATGGGCGAATGGCCACCCCGCAGGGGTTGTTGTGCTTAACCACCACCGCCACCGCTTGTTCAGGTTGCAAGAACTCCCTCCGAGCAGAGCCAGAAGACACAGAGCCCTTCCCGTCAGTGGGCCGCGTCGCATCAGCATTGCGGAGTAACAAGGTTAACTCTGCCGCCAGGGCACGGGCCGCCTCCAGATCCAGCAGGTTGTTGTAGCTCAGCTCTTTCCCTTGCAACTGTTTGGCTTTATGCCAGCCGGGGGCAGCCGGATCCGTCACATACCAAGTGGCAGCTTGATGGGGATTTTCCCCGTAGCGCAGGCGTTGCCACAGGATCCCTTGCAGTTGAAACCTGTCTTCAGCGGCAGCTGCGGAGGACTGGGAGGGACCTGCTAGCTCCAGGCGAGCCAGGTAGGTGACGATGGCGCGGTCGTAGGCCAGCACCTGCTCAAAGGCCCGACGAGCACACTGGAAGCGAAACGCCAGCCGCTCTGTTTCCCCATAGGCCCCGGAGAGCAGTTGCAAATACTGGGGGTACTGGCTGGGATCCGTCAGCACCGTAACGTAGGGATAATTTTTGGCTGCCGCCCGCGCCAAAGTGGGCCCGCCGATATCGATCTGCTCAAAAGCTTCCTCCAGAGACACTCCTGCCTGGGCCACTGTCTGTTCAAAAGGGTAGAAGTTGACCACCACCAGTTGGATGGGAGGGATCCCCAGCGCCTCTAGGTCTGCCCGGTCTTCGCTGCATTCCAGGCGGGCCAAAATGCCGCCGTGGATGCGGGGGTGCAGCGTCTTCACCCTTCCCCCCAAGATTTCCGGCGCGCCAGTGTGGGCAGAGACAGGGGTGACCGGGATCCCAGCTTCTGAGAGCGCCTTGGCGGTTCCCCCACTGCTGAGCAGTTGAAAGCCATGCTCTTGCACGAGGGACTGGGCCAGCGGGATCAGTCCGGTTTTGTCGGATACACTCAACAAAGCCAACGGTACAGAATCCTGGTCGCGACAGGGTTGCGGAGCAACAAGGGACATCGGACGGCGTTACCCAATAGAGATTCAGAGGAAAAAGCTGGCCAGCGCTCTCACAGCATACCCCGAAAGCTGGACCCTCTTGTCCAGCCACCTGGTTCATATCGTTCGCATCAGCGGTGCGGAGCACAATGGTGTTCAAAAGTGAACAGAGCCCGTTCGCGCTGCTCGGACGGAGTCCTCTCAGGAATAGTCTGCTTCGCCTCTAACCTGATCCTGCCGAGCCTGTTCCCGTTCCCGGTTAAGGCGGGCCACCTGGGCCTCCAGATCTTGAATACGGTGCAGCAACTGCTCGATTGCACGCCCCACCGGGTCAGGCATGAGATGGTGATCCAGGTCAATGCCATGGGCGGGGATGCGGCGCTGATGGGGCGGGATGACCGCACGGCCTGGGATCCCAACCACCGTCATGCCGGGAGCTACATCCTGAATCACGACCGCGTTGGCTCCGATACGAGCTTTTTCCCCAATGCGAACCGGCCCCAGAATCTTTGCCCCCGTGCCGACAATCACCCCATTTTCCAGGGTGGGATGACGTTTGCCCTTGTTCCAAGAGGTACCCCCCAAGGTGACCCCGTGGTAGAGGGTAACATCATCGCCAATTTCTGCCGTCTCACCGATCACCACCCCACAGCCGTGGTCAATGAAAAAGCGCCGCCCAATCTTGGCTGCCGGGTGGATTTCAATCAATGTGAAAGAACGAGCCAAGAAGCTGAGCAGCCGCGCTAGGAAAAACCAGCGCCGTTTCCACAGCCAGTGGGCGATGCGGTGCAAAAACAGAGCATGCACACCGGGATAAGTGAAGATGACCTCCCAGCGATTGCGTGCTGCCGGATCCCGATCGAAGACACAATCAACATCCTCCCAAAATTGCTGCCAGAACCCCAGTTTTGGCTCCGGCTTGCCAGCAGGGAGAGAATTGCCCTCCCCCGTTTTGGGGCTTTCCACCGCCGACTGCTCGGCCTCCGTCAGCATGAATGGTCTCCGTTTAGGAACCTCCACTCCCCTTTTAGCACTTTTTGCCGGCAGCAAGGAGAGATCTCCAATCGCGCCAAGGGAGCTCCTCGCGCAACTCTCCACTGGGTCGAGCTCAAGCAAATTGCCTTCTGCCCTAGCCTTTACTCAACTGCTGAGCCACCAGTTCTCCAATGGCTTGCGCGGCTCCCGGCTTGCCCCCCAGCCGCTGCAACTCTGCCTGCATTTGCTGACGGCGCTGGGGATCTTCCAACAGAACTCGCATTTGCTCGGCCACGGCCACCGGGCGCAAATGGCCCCGCAACTCTGGCACCACCTCTCGCCCCGCCCAGATGTTCGGCCAAGCCAAGTGGCCCAGCCAACGCAGAGCAATCCTATTGAAGACGCGGGCCAGCCAAGTGCCCAAGCCTGGAAGGCGGGTCAACAGGCCAAGAATCCCATCCCAGGCGCGCATTGCCTCCAGCTTGTTGGTAGGGATCACCACAACCATCGGCACCCCCAAATAGGCCAGCTCGGCGGTGTTGGCGCCAATGGTGGTCAGACAGAGATCACAGTTGGCCAGCACAGAATAGGCAGGGAAGCTTGTCCACAATTGCACCGTGCTGCCAAAGGGGGTAACAAACTGGGATCCCAGATTGGTCTGCTCCAGAATGGCTGAGGTGCCATAGATCAAAGCCATATCGGGATTGAGCTTGGGATGGGCATAGGCTGCCAATGACTGGGGGGTTTGTCCTGGGGCCACCGGGATCACAAAGCGGACATTCGGCAGCATCTGTCGCAGCTCATCGGCCACAGCCAACACCAATGGCACCCCCAAGGAGAGCTTGGCTGGCTTGGAGCCTGGGAGCAGCCCCACCTGATAGTGGGTGCGGTTCTCATCGCTCAGACGCTGCCAGCCGCGCGGTAGCAATTCTTCAAAGGCCTCCGGCCCGCTTACGCGAAAGGCCTCCGGCCCGCTTACGCGATCGGTGAAGCGGTTCCCCACTCTCTCTGGCGCAGTTCTTACAGGCTCCCCCTCGCCGATGGAGCTGGGAGATGCATCTTGGAGCAGGCCAAAGGCTTGGGTTGGGGAAGAAAAGCCTGCCGTGGGTTTGGAGGCAGCGGCAGGAGATCTGCTGCCAAGCCAGCCGGAAAGGGGCACCCCCGGCAAATAGACAGCGCTGGCTACGCCATCCGCCATCAAATCCCCGACAACGTGCATTTTGTGGGCCCAAGGGTGGCCCAGCAGCCGTCCGCCATCGTAGCGGCGTTTGATTGCCTCGGTTCGCACGGCGAAAGCATGTACCCAAGGCCGCCAACGGGGTTGATGCTCAGCATAGACCACCAGCCGATAGCGCAAGCGGCGAGCAATCCAGACGGCAAAAAACTGATCTCCCCCCAGGAACAGCACCACCCCTTGCTTGGCCCAATCCCAGGCTTCTTCGGTTTGGCCGGTAAGCAAAAAAGCCAGAAAAAAATCGGGATCCTGCACCCGATCCACATCGATGAACGCTTGGGCTATCTTCATCTCCTGCCCGGAAGCATGGGGGCAGGGGGAAAGTACCAGAGAAAGGCGTGCCTGAGGCAGTTGCTGGCGCAATTCCATCACCACCGGACGCACCCAGGTGGTCAGCTCTCCAGGGCCGTTTGAGAGAATAAGAATGTCATAGGGAGGCTCACCGCTGCTCAGTGGGGCCATCGGAGGCTGGGATCCTGCAATTAATCGTCTCATTCTACCGTTTGCCCATGGCCCTGGGCCGATTCCTGCCAGTCCGGAGATTTGTCGGGATCCCTTCCCAAAGAGGCAGCCCCAGCGTCGGCTGAGGGGCAAGGCGTTCTTCAGAGAGGCATCTGGCCATGCGAGAGGCCAGGGGATCCCTCAGGCCAGCAGGGACCCGCCGATCATCCCCGCCAGCAGAATAAACCCTTGCACCACATTTTGGCCGAAGATGGCCAGGTACAAGGTGGGAGAGGCATTCCTTTGGTGGAGCTGCCAGGTTTGCCGGCCCCAGAGGACAGTGACGATGGCCAAGCTGACAAAATAAACTCCATGCAACCGTAGGCTGAGGCCTACCCCCAACAGCGCGATGGCAGTGCCCAAAAAAAATAGCCCTACCGCCGTCGGCGTCCGCTGCCCGAAAAAACGGGCGCTGGAATGGATCCCGGCCCGCTCATCGTCCTCCCGATCCGCAAGAGCATAGACGGTATCAAATCCCAGTGTCCACAACACCGTGGCCAGCCACAGCCAGCCCAGCCCCTCTTCCCACAGGGGTGTGTTGGCATCTTGGCCGCTCACCGCCGTCCAACTGATGAGCACGGCAAATCCCCACGCCAGAGCCAGCACCAACTGCGGCACCGGAAACACCCGCTTGGCCCCCGGATAGAGCAGGATCACCGGCACCGCCGCCACACAGAGGGCAAAGCTAACCGGGTTGAGAAACAGCGCCAGCCCTGCCGCACAGGCCAAACTCACCACCGCCATCAGGATCCCGACGCCAACGGTCAACTCCCGGCTGGCCAACGGGCGATGGCGGGTGCGCTCCACCAGCGGATCCAAATCTCGATCCCAAAGATCGTTGATGACACAGCCTGCCCCACTGGCAGCCAGGCTGCCCAAAATGATGATCCCGACCAACGGCCAAGGGGGCGTTCCCCGTCCGGCCAAAAAAGCTCCCCACAGCGCCGGGATCATCAAAATCAATCGCCCTGCCGGCTTATGCCAGCGCAACAGCCGCAGAATGGCTCCGCCAGTGGCCCAGAGTGCAGAAGGGGAAGCAGACATAACCGGTTTCCGGCCAATCGCGACAGCGGGACGGAGTCCTTAAAGCGTGAGTTGCCGTTCGCGGGAGGGGTGCAGAGCACCATGAGGCGTGGGTAGGGGCGGCTCCACATTAGAGATCTTAAATCAATCATCCTGAATTATCAATCATCCTGAATTGCAGGTTTTTGGAATCCTTTCGGTTCCATTCGCCGTCTCAAGGCCCTGTGCAAGTCAGTCCGCCCCTGTTCTCTTTATTGGCCTGCCCTGGAAGTTTGATATCCTATCGGGGGGCTGCTGTTGAAGGTGGCGGCACTTGCCCTTCTCACCCTGTGAGGCTGTTATCGCTACGTGACGCTTCCGCGTTCGTGACGGCGGTGCGGAGCACTTGCGTGCAGGCGCAACGGAGTTCTGTATGGAAGCAACCCTCTCCATGACTGGTTCACTTCCTCAAGCCAAGGAAGCTGCTCCCCATCTGGAGACCCTGCTGGTGGTGGATGACGAGGATGCCATTCGGGAAACGGTTGCCCTGGCTTTAGAAGAGCAGGGGTATCAGGTTTTACAAGCCGCTGATGGTCGGCAAGCCCTTGAGATGGTGCATACGGTTGAGCGGCTGGATTTGATGATCTTGGATTTGATGTTGCCCAGCTTGAACGGTCTGGATCTGTGCAGGCTGCTGCGCAGGGAGGGCAACACGATTCCCATCCTGATGTTGACGGCCAAAAGTAGCGAAACCGACCGCGTGGTGGGCTTGGAACTGGGGGCCGACGATTATCTGACCAAGCCCTTCGGCATGCGGGAGCTGATCGCCCGCTGTCGTTCGGTGTTGCGCCGGCAACAACTGGCCCAAGCCAGCGATGCCACGGTGCTCCGTTACGGGGATCTGTGTATGTTTACCCAGGAGTGCCGCGTGTTGGTGCGGGGCGTTGAGGTGAGTTTTTCCCCCAAGGAATTTCGCCTGTTGGAGCTGTTTATGTCCAATCCCCGCCGCGTTTGGACGCGGGAACAGCTTCTGGAGCGCATCTGGGGATCCGACTTCATGGGCGACAGCAAGACCGTCGATGTACATATCCGCTGGCTGCGGGAAAAATTGGAGCTGGATCCCAGTAACCCAGAGTATTTGGTGACGGTGCGCGGGTTCGGCTATCGCTTCGGCTAGTCTTTTTGCTGGCCACGCCACCGGCGGGCAAAAGAGAGCGCCTCGGCACGAGTTTGAATCTGCCCCCAAGCCTGCGCCTCCTGGAGGTCTTGCAGCAACTGGCCTACCCAGGGGCCGGGTTTGGCCCCCAAGCTGTGCAGCAGATCGCGGCCATCCAGTAGGGGCACCAGATGGGCCAGGGGATCCTGGGGGTCTTCGTAGCGTTTGAGCCAAGACTCCAGCTTTTGAGGGTCGCCGCCCGTAGCCACCGCCAACAGCGCCAGGCCACCGAACAGGGATCCCGCCTGTTGATAAAGCCGCCACTGTTGCGCAGGGGTGGGGGAGTCCGTCAGGAGAAGCTGAAGCTGAGGCAGAAGATGGTGTAGCTTTTGGATGGCCCGCATTTCTGCCCGGCTGAAGCGCAGCCGCTCCAGCTCGGTTTCCACCCCTTCTGCCGTTTGTGTCAGTGGGACGGAGGCCTTGGTTCCTGCCGGATCCCACAACAAGGCCGCCAGCACCACTGCCAACAGCCTGCCGCGCCCTTCGCGTGAGGATGTCAAGGGCTGGGCCAGCTCTGTCAGCGTGCGGGGATACAGCAGTCGCCAGCGTTCGGCCCACTCCCACACCGCCTGAGCTTGAGGGAAGCCCGGACTTTCCGGTTTCAGATGGGGCAGCCAAGCCTGCAGCAACCCCGCCGCCACCGCCCCCTGTAGGTGAGCCAGCCCGGGGATCCCTGCCTCCAAGAGGGCCACTACCTCTGCCCGCACTCGTTCTGCCGCCACGTTGGCCAAAAGGGGGGCCCGCTCCCGGATTGCCTCTTGCGTAGCCGGATCCAGCACAAACCCCAGCTGAGCCGCCTGTCGATAACCCCGCAACAGCCGCACCGGATCAGCACTGAGGTTGTCGGGGTGGATCATGCGCATCCGGCTCTGGCGAATATCGGCTTGTCCGCCTGTGGGATCCAGCAGTTGCTCCCGTTGCAGATCCAAGGCCAGGGCATTGCAGGTGAAGTCCCGCTGCCTCAGATCCTCCTCAGGGGTGGATCCCGCCTGCAGCCCCACGTCCACGGTCAACTTTGCCAACACAATGCGGGCAATCTGCCGTTCGGGATCCAACACCACAAAGCCTGCCCCCAGCCGTCGCGCCACCCCTGCCGCCCAGCCCACGGGATCCACAGCGCACATCAGGTCCAAATCCACCGACGCTGAGGACTCCATCCCACCGTCGCGAGCGGGATCCCCAGCAGCACGGCCCTGCAGCCAAGCCAGGTAAGCATCCCGCAGGGATCCCCCTACCCAATAGCTTTTCTGCGGCAGCCACTCTTGGGGGAAAGGCAGCCGTTGGTAAAAATAGGTCAGCAGCCACTTCGTCAGCAAGGCTTCGCTCGGGCTTAGGGTCATTCCCAGTCAAAACTCCATGAAGATGAGACACCTGGGGTGGTAGGAGAACGCTTCTGGGGGTATGAAGTCAGCGTCCTCGTCTGGTCGGGTCAGCGTTGCAGAGCAACAATGAGCAGAGCAACAATGAAATGCCTGGCGTTCTTCCCTACCGCTCCAGCAGCGAGCCGCCCACAGCAGCAGGGACAAAGGCAGGAGCTGCCAAGCCCGGAGTGAGCAGATGAGGCCGCACCAGCGCCGCCAAGCCGGCAATGAACAGAGGGTCGGTATTTAAGGCGGGCACACGGCGAAAATCGGCAATCCCAGCTCGATGGGCCAGTTCCCGATACTCGATGTCAATCTCCTGCAGGGTCTCGATGTGCTCCGACACAAAGCTAATCGGCACCACCAGCAACTGCTTCACACCTCGGGATCCCAACTCCAGGATGACCCGTTCGGTATAGGGTTGCAGCCACCGCACCGAACCCACCCGGCTTTGATAGGAGAGGGTGTGGTCATTGGGGCGTCCCACCTGCTGCCAGATCAGCCGCACGCAGGCTTCCATTTCCCGTTGGTAGGGATCCCCGGCCTCGGTGACATAGCTTTCGGGAATGCCGTGGGCGCTGAACAGCACATGCACCCCCTCGGGAGCGGCAAACCCATCCAACTGTTCCCGAATCCCTCTAGCCATCGCCTGCACATACTGGGGCTGATCGTACCAAGAGCAGATCTGGCAGCGCTCGATGTGGGCCAGCTCCGGATCCTCAGCCCAGAGCCGATCCAGCAGCTTAAAGCTGGATCCCGTCGTGCTGATGGAATACTGCGGGTAGAGCGGCAGCACCACCAAGCGGGTGATCCCATCCGACTTGATCTGCTGCACCACCGACTCGATCAACGGATGCCAGTAGCGCATGGCAACATACACCGGCACGTCATAGCCCTCAGCCACCAGGTGGGCCTGCAGTTCTCGCGCTTGCTCAGCAGTAATGCGCCGCAAGGGGGATCCCCCCCCAATGGCCGCATAGTTGCGACGGGATTTTTCGGCCCGCAGCATGGAGATGGCCCAGGCAAAGGCCCGCTGCAAGAAGGGAAATGGCAGGCGGATCAGCTCGGGATCGGCGAACAGATTGTAAAGAAAGGGCTGCACATCAGCCTGGGTCTCTGGCCCCCCCAAGTTCAGTAGGAGCACGCCGCTTTTGGACATAACAAGGCTCATCGCGTTGGCGGTGCGGAGCACCATGTTCTTCTTTATCCACTATCCCACAGCGGGAAAGTGACCTTAAGTTTTTTTGCAGTCTTTCTCAGCTTTCCCCTCAGGAGAAACCACCCGATCGCAATCTCACCCAAACCCACAAGTCCGATCTGGGGACTCCGTCCCGCTGTCGCGAACAAAATCCAAAAAGGGATCCCCACCCACTGCAGGGATCCCCAGCCTTAAAACTCCACTGTCGTGCAGAGCAGCAGAGCGGTGTTAAAACTCTCGACCTCGGTAAACCCGCTGCAGGGCCGGAGTGACGGGGTAGCGATCAATATCGGCCAGGCTCAACTTCAAGCGCAGCGTATTGAGGAGTTTCCAGTAGGGGGGCACAAAAGCCTTTTCAGGGATGGGTTGGGCGGTAGGAGAAGGATCCCCAGGTCGGGCAACCGTCTCCACAGGGCTGCCGCGGTAGCGGAGCGGACGGGATCCGAGGTGAGCCGAGCGCAGCTCTCGGCTGGGATCCACCGTCAAGCCGCGAAACTGGATCGCCCCCGGACGAGAGGCTTCCCGATAGCGCAGATAGCCTGCCCACACCTGGGCAATCCACTCCGGCAAAGCTTCGGGCCGAATGTGATAGCGCTCCGGCAACAGACGGTCGTTGAGAAAACCAATGAGCCCAGACCAAACTTGCCAGACAAAAGCTCCGACGATGCGAGCAGCGGGAGACGATGAAATCTTCATGGTGGAAGCTGAAAAATGTAGAGAACCTGAAAAACCGGTGATGCAGCCAGAATTTGCCGTTGATTATATCAGCCTGGATTCATCGGAGCGCTCACTCTGAACGTTTTGGCCTCCAGTTTTTCTGCTCACTGGAAAGCAGAAGCCAGCTTGCGGCCAAGCGCGTTGAGCCACCCAAATCCATCGACTACAATAGGCCCAAGGCTTGGGTGTTGCTTTCTCTCTCTGAATCTTTAGCTGGTGAGGATCCTGGAAGCGCACCGACAAGCAAACTTCACTTCAATGACCACTGCACCTAATAGGGATCGACGGATTATGACCTGGCGCGGCGACATCACTCCCATCAATCGGCTGTGGGGATCCCTTCCCTACCTTCTGCCTTTGGTATCGGCTCTGCCCTTGGGCTTTTTGCCCTCTGGGCTGTTTCAATCTCTGCCAGGGCTGATCCCCATTTTTGCGCCTCTGTTTCGTCTGGTGCCCCTGGCCACGGGCTGGCTGGGAATGGGGGTGTTTTTGGTTCTGCTGTTCCTGGTGATCCGCAACACCCGCGTAGCCCATTTTGTTCGCTTCAACACCATCCAGGCGCTCTTGCTCAGCATTGCCTTGTTCTTGGTGCAGGTGCTGATGCAGGTGTTCGGCATGCTCTTTGGCAACCTTGGCCTGGCAGCGATGGTCAGCATTTTGGCCACCACGGCTCTCTTGGGGGTGATTGCCATCACCGTCTACGCCTGGGTGCAAAACATTCGCGGCCACTATGCCGAGGTGCCGGTGCTCTCTGATGCCGCCTATGCCTGGATTCGCTACTAGTTGTCAAGTCCCTGCGGGTCTGGTTGCCGATTTGCCGACCTCATCGGAGCCTAAGCCAACTCTTCAGCTCTCAAGGATTGTGGGAGGCCGGGGTGCCATCGGATTCGAGTTCTAGTCGCGCCAGCAGGACAGAGTCCTTTGTTGGGCAAGCCCTCACCCACCTGGACGCCTCTGGCCGAGCACAAATGGTGGAAGTGGGACACAAGCCCATGGTTGCCCGTTTGGCCACTGCCCAAGGGCAGGTACGCATGTCAGAAACGACTTTGCAGGCTATTCTGGCCGGTCAAGGGCCCAAAGGGAATGTGGTGGAAACAGCCCGGCTGGCCGGGATCATGGCTGCCAAGCGCACCGCCGATCTGATCCCGCTGTGTCATCCTCTCCCCTTGAGCAGCGTCACCGTGGATCTGAATCCGGATCCCCATCTGCCCGGCTTTCTGATCACCGCTACAGTGAAAACCAACGCCCAAACAGGGGTGGAGATGGAGGCTTTGACAGCAGTTTCGGTGGCTGCCCTCACCCTATACGACATGGCCAAGGCCTTGGAGAAGACGATGGTGATCGAACACATCCGGCTGCTGCGCAAGTATGGGGGGAAGTCTGGGCCTTTCGAGGCAGAGGATCGGGATAACGCCGAGAAATGCTAAAAGCGTTGTGCCAACCGGAGAGGGGTGTTGGGATAGGGTTGCTGGTGGGAGTCGTGGTGCTGCTCTGGCCCATGCTGCACCAGGGATATCCCATCACTCATTCCACCCACTTCAACCTCAGTTGGGCCTTTCAGTATCAACGACAGTTTTTCGGCGGGCAGTTTTACCCCCGCTGGCTGGAGTATTCCAACTTCGGCTACGGCAATCCTACCTTTGCCTTTTACCCCCCTCTGTGCATGGTGGCCCCTCTGCCGTTTCGCCTGCTGGAGCTGGATATGCCCGGATCCCTGGTGGCCAGCATGGGCTTGGCGATGGCAGTCTTTGGCGCAGGGCTGTATGCCCTTCTCCGGCAACTCATCCCCTGGGCTTGGGCTCTGGTTTTGGCTCTGGCGGGTATGGCCGGCCCCTATTGGCTGGTGGATATTTACCAACGGGGGGCAATTGGGGAAGTGTGGGCCATTGCTGTCTCTCCCTGGATTTTCTGGGCCTCAGTCCAGGTGATCTGCCGGCCCCAGTCCCTTTGGCCGATTGTGGCCTTAGCCATTAGCTACGACCTGTTGGCCCTATCTCACTTGCCCACTTTGCTGGTCTTTACGCTAACTTGGCTGCCTCTGCCTTGGGTGCTGGGCCGCTGGGATCCCCTCTGGCCCAGGGTGGGGCGCTGCTACTTGGGGTTTGGGCTGGGGCTGGGGTGGACGGCGTTTTATCTGCTGCCAGCCTTTTGGGATCAGCGCTTTGTCCAGGTGGACTTCGTCAATTTCGTCGAAGAGTACATGCCCCAACATCGTTTGATGGTGAGTGGGCTAACCCGGCTCCAGCCGCAACTGACGCAGCACTGGTTTGAAAGCGGCCTGGTAGGGTACTGGCTCTGGATGGTAGCCGTTGTCTTGGGTGTTGGAATCCTGATTCTCCCAACTTGGCTGGCCCGCAGGACAAGGGGGATGACCCCGATCCATTCCGCTCGTGCTGGCGAGACGGAGTCCCATGGTGCCTTAGAATCCTCTGCTCCCCTGGCCAAAGCCATCCTGCTCTACAGCTTGGGGGCCAGCTTGGTGGCCTTGCTGATGATGACGGATCTGCTGGGTTGGCTCTACGAGTGGATTTTGCCCCTGCGGCGCATTCAGTTTTCTTGGCGCTGGATGGCGGTGACATCAGTAACGGTGCCCTGGCTGTTGGGATCCCTGGCCGCCTGGGGGTGGGGGCAAAAGGGCTGGAGGATCCTCTTGATTGTGGGGATAGGTCTGGCAATGGGGATACAAAGCTGGCAGGGCTGGCAGGTCTTGTCCAGAGCCAGGTTTGACCCGCAAACCATCCAGACTTTTCAAGAGCTGTCTGCCGCTAAGCCATTTCCCAATGAGCCCCAGCAGCGACCGGGCATCGCTTTTCTTCACTGGCACTGGATCTTTCCCGATGGGCTGGCGCTGGTGGATGTGCTGGAGTACCGACCTCGCCAAGCAACCCTGCCCATGCCGCCCCCAGAGGTGGATCCGCTGCTGCGGTGGCAAGGCGACATGGTGAACTTTGGACGAGAACAAAGCGATCTGGAGCCACTGTTGGAAGTGGAGCAGTGGCGCTATGGCTACCGTCGTTTTCGGGCCGTTAACCCCACTGCTCAGGATCGATGGGTAGTCCTGCGCACGTTTTACTACCCTGCTTGGCGGGTACAGGTGGATGGTCGCCTCACATCTGCCGAGCACAATGGACTGGGGCTGTTGCAGGTGCGGATCCCGCCGGGGGATCATCGCGTGCAGGTGCGCTATCTGGGTACCCCAGCCGACTGGATAGGATGGATCCTGACTGGCCTAACGGGGGTGCTGCTGGTGAAGGTGCGGCGGCTGCTCCGCCTGCTGGGTTTGAACGGAGCGCGGAGACAAGAAACTCCAGAGGAGGTAACAGCATGCTGAGTCGCGTGGCCGATTCCATCTACTGGCTCAACCGCTACGTGGAGCGCGCCGAGAACATCGCCCGCTTCATCGATGTCAATCTCAACCTCATCCTAGACTTGCCCAGCGGTCCCGCTCAGCAGTGGGATCCCATCGTCTACACCACTGGGGATCAGGAGCTGTTTTACCAGCGCTATGGCCAGGCAACCCAAGAAACAGTCATCCAGTTCCTGGCTTTTGATAGGGATTACCCCAACTCCATCCTTTCCTGTTTGCGGCTGGCGCGGGAAAATGCCCGCTCTGTGCGGGAGGTCATTTCTTCAGAAATGTGGGAGCGGGTCAACCGCTTTTATTTGATGGTCAAAGAAGCGGCTCAGCAAGGCCCCCACCTGAGTCAGCTCCATGATTTTTTCACGGAAGTGAAGCTGGCCAGCCACCTATTCGCCGGGGTGATGGATGCCACCATGACCCACGGGGAAGGTTGGCATTTTGGCCAGATTGGCCGTCTTTTGGAGCGGGCGGACAAAACGGCGCGCATTTTGGATGTTAAGTATTTTATTTTGCTGCCCTCTCTGCAGTATGTGGGTACGGCTTTGGATGAGTTGCAGTGGATCGCCTTGCTGAAGTCGGCCAGTGCTTATGAAATGTATCGGAAATACAGCCGCCAGCACCGCATCAATCCCAGAGAGGTGGCCTCTTTTCTCATTTTGGATCGGCAATTTCCCCGCTCCATTCAGTTTTGTCTTATTCACGCAGATCGATCCCTGCACCAGATCACCGGCACCCCAGCCGATACTTGGCGGGATCCCAGCGAGCGAGCTTTGGGCCGCCTGCGTTCTGAGCTGGACTACCTGACCATCGACGACATTATGGAGCAGGGCTTACATGAGTTTCTCGACAAATTGCAGCTACAAATGAACCACGTTGGCGATTGCATCTACGAAACTTTCTTTGCCATTCGCCCCTTGCAACCGTCTGAATCCCCTCTACTCTCTCAACGTCAAGCCCAACTGACATGAACGGCCTCGACTCTAAATGCAACGAGAAAAACAGGACACCTGGCCAATTGGGCTGGATCGGCAGCCGACGGGAGTAGATGAGGCAGCCTTTATTGCCGCCAATGCCACACTGATCGGCGATGTCCAACTTGCGGAAGCGGTGAGCATTTGGTACAGGGCCATCTTGCGGGGGGATCTCTCGCCCATTGTGATTGGCCGCCGCAGCAACATCCAAGATGGAGCCATTCTGCACGGGGATCCCGGACAGCCGACCCTGGTTGGCGAGGAAGTGACCGTAGGCCATCGAGCGGTCATCCACAGTGCCCACATCGAGGGGGGATGTCTGATCGGGATTGGGGCCATTATCTTGAACGGGGTCACCATCGGGGCAGGCAGCATGGTGGGAGCTGGAGCGGTGGTCACCCGGTCTGTGCCACCTCGCTCTTTGGCGGCGGGGATCCCGGCCAAGGTTATCCGCACCCTCACCGAGGAAGAGGTCGAGCAACTGCGCCTTCACGCTCAGCACTACGTGGATTTGGCGCTTCAGCATGCCAGCCGCTTTGGCCGGTGGAGCAGAGGTTCGGGCGAGCGACTTTGAGCCTATTTTGCCAGCCGTCTCTCAACAGCCGGGATCCACACAGAGCACCCAGGTATCTTTGCTGCCGCCCCCCTGGGAGGAGTTCACCACCAGGGATCCCTTCTTGAGGGCGACGCGGGTCAGCCCCCCTGGGTGAACATAAATGTCCTTGCCATAGAGGATGTAGGGCCGCAAGTCCACATGACAGGGTTCTAGACGGGGGCCTTCTCCCCGATCCACCAAGGTGGGCACGCGAGAAAGGCACAGGGTGGGTTGGGCGATGTAGTTGCGCGGCTGGGCGCGGATTTTCTCAGCAAAAGCAGACCGCTCTGCCGGTGTAGCCTGGGATCCCATCAACATGCCGTAGCCACCCGACTCGTTGGCTGCCTTCACCACCAGCTTGTCGAGGTTCTCCAGCACATACGCCTGATCCTTGGGATCCCAGCAGAGGTAGGTGGGCACGTTGGGCAAAATGGCCTCTTCTCCCAGGTAGTAGCGGATCATCTGCGGCACATAGGCGTAGATCACCTTGTCGTCCGCCACCCCTGTTCCCAAAGCGTTGGCAATCGCCAGCCGCCCTGACCGATAAACCTCAAACAGGCCCGGAACCCCCAGTAGAGAATCGGGGCGAAAGGCCAGCGGATCGATGAAGTCGTCGTCGATACGGCGGTAGATCACATCCACCCGCTGCAGCCCCTTGGTGGTGCGCATTTGCAAATAGCCATCTGCCACCACCAGATCCCGTCCTTCCACCAGCTCCACCCCCATCTGCTGGGCGAGGAAAGAATGCTCGAAGTAGGCGGAGTTGTAGATGCCGGGGGTGAGCACCACCACCGTTGGATTGGCCAGTTGCGGCGGCGCCAGGTAGAGCAGAGTATCCAACAAGTGGCTGGGGTAATCGTCCACCGGGCGGATCCCCATTGTGTTGAACAGGGAGGGAAAGGTGCTTTTCATCACCCGCCGATTTTCCAGCACGTAGGAGATTCCCGACGGACAGCGCAGGTTGTCTTCCAGCACGTACCAAGTCCCGTCCCGATCCCGCACCAAGTCGGTGCCGGTGACGTGGCACCAAATTCTCCCCGGTGGGTTGAGCCCCACACAGGGCCGCAGAAATCCCTTGGCCGTCTCGATCAGCTCGGCAGGGATCACCCCATCCTTAAGGATCTTCTGGTCGTGATAGACATCGTCGATGAACAGGTTGAGGGCGTGGATGCGCTGCTTGAGACCCTTCTCCAGCCGCTGCCACTCGGAAGCCGAGACGATGCGGGGAATGATGTCAAAGGGGAAAATTCGCTCCGTGCCCTGGCTATCGCCATAGACGTTGAAGGTCACCCCCATTTGAAAGAGGGCCGCCTGCGCCGCCGCTTGCCGCTGCTGCAGTTCCCCTTCTTCCAGAGAATGAATGCGCTCAATCAGCGGGATCGCCTCAGGACGGGGCTGGTTACGCCCCAAAAACAGCTCGTCGTAAAACCCCTCGCCCGGGTCGTAGGCATCAAAACGCACGTCTGGGATCCCTGGAACGCTATCATCTTCTTCTACTTCTTCTACTGTTGGCGGCTCTGGATCTGCATAGTGTGCTTTCAGCTACTTTTAGCCTGGTAAAAAGAAAGGACTCCGTCCCGCTGACGCGAAAGGACTCCGTCCCGCGAACAGTGGGTTGGCCAAACCAGGGGGGAGCTCTAGGGATCCGCCACCTCAAAGGCCCATAGCCCCCGCTCGGCAGGGATCCGATGCAACTGCCCCTTGGGAAAGCGCCGTTGCAGCTCTGCCCCCTGCTGATCCCATACCCACTCGTTCATGAACAGGGTAAACGGCGGTTCTAGGTCTTGGCCGGGCAATGTCTCTGGGGAAAAAACCTTCACCTCCTGCTCCGGCCCAGCAAAAAATTGAATCCAACTTTGCCAGTAGATAGGCTCTCCCCAGCTGAAATAGGGGTAGGCAGTGCTAGCCGCCAGATAGAAGCGGTAGTCGGGATCCATTTGGCGAGCTGCCACATAGCGCCCGGTGGCCCCCACATCGTTGCCCTGCGTCCAGCCTTTGTGGACAAAGTCTCCAAAAATGGCCAGGTTCCACCCCCCAATCAGCAGGATTGCCCCCGCCATCGCCGCCGCCGGCAGCCAACTCCCGGCCCGGGATCCCCAGCGTTCCAGGAGACCTGCCAGCACTTGGATCCCTTCCAAGGTTAGATAGGCTACAAAGGGCAGGATCACCAGCAGGCGGGTGTAGTTGGGGGCTTTGGTGATGGCCAAGCTAAAGAGCAAGTAAAGAAACAGGAAACTGCCGATACACAGCCAGTCGTGGGGTTGGCTGCGCTTCTTGAAAAGGCGGTAGAGGCCGGATCCCAGCCCCAGCCAGATCAAAGCCCCCGTCAAGGGATCCACAAAAGCATGGCCGTAGTTGGGATAGATGTAGCCGCGGTCGTGCTGGCCGGGGTCGTTGAACATGCTGAGGCCGTTGAAGATGTTGCGCCAGACCGCCTCCTCTGGCGTAGCCGCATTCACCCACATCTGTTGTAACGCCCGCCCTTCCGGGAAAAAGAGAAATTGTTGGCGAGAGTACTCGGCGCTCACCGCAGGTGCTGTGACCGTGGCCACCAGAATGGGCCCAGCCACCAGAAAAAAGCCCAGCGCCGCGGGCACCGTCAGCTTAGCCAGGACCCAGAGGGGATTAGCTTGCTTGTTTTCTCCTCGGAGATCCTCCCGGCCCAGGAGCAGGTACAGAACTCCAAACAGCAACCCCAGCAGGATCACCACCCGCCCCGGCAAATAGCCGTAGAGGGAGAAAGCCGCCGCTCCTCCCCCCAGATAGAGCAACAGGGGATTTTTTTCCCGCACGCCCTTGAGGAGCAAGGCCAGGGCCGCACACTCCACCAGCACAATCAGGTTTTCCCGCATGGCCATGCGGCTGATGCCCAGCAAGGCGTGGTTGGATCCCAAGAGGGCCGCCCCCGCCAAAGCCAGCCGGGATCCCCAAAATGCCCGAAAAAACCCGTAAGCCACCAAAATGGTGATCACCCCGAAGGCGGCATGTACCGTGCGCACATTGAGCAGCGTGACTCCCCCCATCAGCCGCGTCAGGCCGCCGAAGAGGCTGAACATGAAGCGGGGGAAATAGAAATACTCCGGCATCAGCCCAAAGATATCGGGATAGCGCACCCCTGAGGCGCGACGGGCCATGGAGGTGATCACAATCTCGTCAGTATTGATCTGAAAAGGGATGTTGGGCAGGTCGTAGAGGTAGATCGGGGCAAAGACCAACACCAACAGCCCCAGGTGCAACAGCTCCTGTTGCCAGCGCAGCCGCGTCGGATCCCAAGGGGGTTGAGCCGGGGAAAACTGCGCCCAATACAACCCCACCAGCAGGATGCTCAGCAGCCAGAGGCCAATCTGCAGCACGTGGTAGCCAAACACCCCGTACCAGAGGATCAGGGCTACCCCCAAGCCGGATCCCAGCAGGGGCAGATGCCGGGAGGTCATCACCCTATCCCAAACCGCCATAGAACCGATACGACTGGAATCAGGAACGAATCGATCCCTCTCAGCCTACCAGGCGCAAGATGCTCGACAAAACCAGAACTCAGTCAGCTAGAAATCGCAGGAGCCCCGCACTGTACCCGTAGGGTCAGTGCCGGAAGGAATGCGCTTTGATGAAGTACAATGAACTTATGAGCCAAGTCCTGACCATATCCTGTAAGCTCAAGGCGTTCCCGTCACAAGCCGCCAAATTGGACGCGACGATGGATGCCTTTGTGCAGGCATTGAACTGGGTCAACCAGAACACGCCGGAGAAGATCGTCAACGCGGTCAAACTGCAATCCCTTTGCTACTACGAGATTCGCGCCCGGTTCGGCTTGTCCAGTAACTTGGCTCAACAGGTGTGCAGACGGGTGGCAGGCGCTCGCAAAGTGGCGAGACAGCGCAACCGTCCGGTTAAAGAGTTCAAGCGTAGGTTCGTTACCTACGATGCACGTATCTTTTCATTCCGCGAGAAAGACTGGACGGTGTCGCTGACCACGGTGGAAGGGAGAGAACGCTTTGAACTAGCCATTGGTAACTACCAGAGGGGAATGCTGGCTGGCTCTAGCCCCAAATCGGCCACCCTAGTCCAGCGGAAGGACGGCTCCTACTACATCCAGATTTGCGTAGAGAAAAAGCCACCCAAGCAACAAGATACCGACAGGGTGATCGGGGTGGACTTGGGCAGGACAGATATTGCCCATACGTCAGAGGGTGATAACTGGAATGGACAGCAGTTGAACAAAGTCCGAGACCACTACTCCAAGCTGAGGGCGGCACTCCAACGCAAAGCCAGTAAGGGCACACGCAGTTCGCGGCGCAGATGCAGAGAACTGTTGCAACGGCTGTCTGGCAAGGAGAGGCGCTTTCAGGCGTGGGTCAATCATCGCATCTCCAAAGCTATTGTCTCTAGGGCAAAAGCTACCAACAGCGCTATTGCTCTGGAAGACCTGACAGGGATCCGGAAAAGAGTCAATCAACAGCCGCGCAGCAAAGCCGAGCGGCGCAGGGCCAACAGTTGGGCGTTCTACCAACTACGTCAGTTTCTGGAGTACAAGGCGAGGGTTGCAGGGGTTTCTCTGATTCTTGTTCCGCCTGCCTACACGTCGCAGACCTGTCACAAGTGTTTGCATATCCATCCCGATCCTGCGCAATCCTACCGCAGTGGCAAGTCGTTCAAGTGTGGGCACTGTGGATGGGAAGGGGATGCGGATTTGAATGGTGCGAATGTGATTGCGCTCTTGGGGGCTGTCGTAAACCAGCCTAGAGGTCCGGGCTTGTTTTGTTCTCTGGTAGAGCAGAACAGGCTCAGGGCTACTGAAAGCCCGCTCCGTACCGCTTAGCGGTCGGAGCCGGGTAGTTTACTCAGCGCCCTCCCCCCTAGTCTTTCTCCCAAGGGGCGAGGGGAGATCAGAAAAGGTTGGAATCAAAACTTTGCCCCACCTGTTCTAGGGATCGCCAACAGGGATTCACAAAATCAATAACCCCGCATCGGCTCCGCCTCTGGCTCCAATTCCGGATCTATGAAGTTGGACGGATCGTAGAGGAAGCGGTTGACCTCGTCCTCAATGCGATAGATCTCGAAGGGCTCCAATTGTTTGCCAGTTCGCAAGGCCAGCAGATAGCCATCCACCAGCAGACGTAGCTCATCGGTGCGCCGGTAGCCCCGCTGCCAGGTATCCACCAGAGCATCGGTCAAAGCCTGATAGTGCCGGATCAACTTTGGGTCTTGCAACATGGTGTTCCCTTGCCCTGCCTGTTTCTATCCTAACGTTTGGTGTCTCTTTGTAAGCGGGGATTGCGAACGGGACCCCGAAGCTTGGTCTCTTCTTGGCTTCAAGCCATGGGCAGGTGCAGCCGCGAAGACGTCTCGCCGCCGCTGTGGAGAGTGATGGTGAGAATGCGGGCCTCAATCAGCCGCTCTTCCCGCATTCCCGTGCCTGTGTTGACAGGATAGGCCGGAAAACAAGCCGCGCTAAGGCTGAGGCGCAGAGCATGACCGCAAGGAATGCGAATACAGGTGGGCTGACAGGGAATCAGAATGGGGGTACCAGGCTGGGGATCCCGTAGGCGACAATAGCCTTGGGAAAAGTTATACACCTGCCCATCGGGCCTTACCACCGAGAGCACAGCGCAAAGATCGAAACTGGGGCTGTCGGCCTCCGCGTACACCTCCACAGCAATGTCCCCGACCAGAACCAGCTCGGCTTGCAGCGGCGGAGTGGTATAGGTCAGGACATCGGTGCGGCAGTCGAGGGCGGAGCGCTCTTGCGGCCCGGCAGGCTGAACTAGGTGGCCCCCCAAGGCCGGCACCGGTCGCCAGGGATCGTGAACAAACGTATCCGACTGTTGTGCAGGCGAGGGTTCAGGGCGAAGGGATCCCTCTGCTTCTGAAAGGGCAGCCAAGCCGGTGCTGTGTAGGTAAAAAGCTTTTGGCTCAGGGGTAGGCCAAGCATCAAAGCCGCGCCAGCGGTTGGATCCCATCTCGAACAGGCGTACCGGCGGCTCCTGGAGGATCCCTGTATCTTTGCCTTTGAGGAACTGGTCAAACCAGCGCACCTGCAGGCGATCGATGGGGCTGACAGCCTCTGGGCCAAAGTCCAACGCCCCCACTTTGCGCCCCCAAGGGAGATGGATCCAAGGGCCGATGATCAGGTATTGAGGGTTCTGGCTGCGGGCGCTCATTTCCTTGTAGAGGCGCAGGCTACCACTCAGGTAGCTGTCAAACCAGCCGGCAATGTGTAGCATCGGCAGATCCACCACCTCTAGACGGGGAGAGAGCTTGCGCCAGTATTCATCCGGCTCGCTGTGCTCCAGCCAGTCGAAGTAATAGGATTGGGGGGCATACTGCTGCAACACCCCCGGCTTGAGGGGGATAGGGTCGTAGAGGGGGAGATTGCGGGCAGCTTTCAAAAGCGCTTGGTAGGCATTGGCATCCCCCCTGAGACGCGCCCCTTCGGTCTCCAGTTGCAAGGCCCAACTGAGGTTGTTCTGAAAGGCAAAGGCTCCCCCTGGGTAAGCGGCATCGGCATAGAGATCGTAAGGCAGCATCGCCGGGCAGATGGCCTTCAAGGCGCTAGGACGGGTAGAAGCCGCATACAGCTGGGTCATGCCCTGATAAGAGAAGCCGTACATGCCCACTACGCCGTTGCTCCCCGGCAAGGCAGCCGCCCAATTGACGGCGTCAAACCCGTCTTCCACCTCATGGCGGAAAGGGTAGAAGGATCCTTTGGAAGTTCCCCGTCCGCGCACATCCTGGATGACCACAATGTACCCCTGGGCCGCATACCACCTGGGATGGGCATACACCACCGTCGAGGCAATGGCCCGCCCATAGGGCTGCCGCATCAGCAAAACCGGGTAGCTCCCCTCCCCTTGCGGGCGATAGACATCCGCGTCCAGTTGGATCCCGTCGCGGGTGAACATGGAAACAGTTTCGCGGGGGCGAACGGGCAACATGGCCTGGGTTGGGCTAGCGGATCTTGCCAAAGGGATACCAACCAAGGACAACCTAAGGGATCCCTGGGTGGATTCTTCCTAAGATAAAACAGAAGCCCTTATGAGAGGGAGAAGCTCCCACCAGAGTTTGAGCCCCTTCCCTGGTATTGCCCTTGATCTCCGGCCTGCTGGCGCAAACGCAGCCCCCTCCAGACCCCTCTTTTATGGCTTTTATGGATTTATGGAAACAGAGACCCTGGGAAAAGATTTGTCGGAGCATGCCTCTAACCCCCAAAACCCTGAACTTTGCTGAATTTACTGAGCTTTAGGCGGTTTGGCAAAAGTCATTGAGAGGGATATAGTAGACCAAGTTTCCCCCTGATCCTTGAGTCCACCGCAACGGTTGCCGGGAAGTGAAGGGGGAAAGCGCTCGGGGGGTATTCCTCAGGGCTTTGCGGGATACCGCCTTCCTGCTCAGAGATAGGCAGGATGCGATCGCTTCTTTCCTGAACCATGTTCAGGAGAGTTCAGCGTGAATGTATCAGTACCCCTGACTTCCAACCTCTACAGCTCCCAGAGCCATTGAGGCCTAAGCCTCAGCAAATGCCCTTCTCCAGCCCCCCGACAGCACCTGCAAATCCTCCTCATCCAAGTCCGCAGGAGTGCCGGAGCGGATGAGCTCGGCAAAATCTTCGTTGGGCACCATGAAGCAGAGGGCGTAGAGGCGGCCTGGGCCGGTGTTGCGGATTTCATGCACGCCTGTTGGCGGAACCAAAATGCTGTCTCCGGTTTTGATGGGAGCAGCTTTTCCATCGCAAATGGCCAGGCCTTCCCCCTTGAGAACAAAAAACATTTCCACAGCCATTTGATGGCGATTTGGAGGGGTTTTGCCTCCCTCATCGAAGATCTCCACACAAAAGGTTAGAGAAATCTGAGCATGAGAAGGATCGAACACGATGGCCAGGCGATTGGTATCGTGGGGGCTGATGCGAAAAGCCTGATAATCGGCAGGGGTTTTAACAATTGGAATCACGCAGCGGGAAAGCGTTTGCATCCGGATCCTCCGCTCAAGAGATGAGGGGTGAATAGTGGGCAAGTGCTAACAGGGGAGAGCCGCGAGCAAATCTGAGGAGGAGGCGACAAAGCCAAAGCACTGCTTGACGTTGTAGAGGGTAGCTAGCAAACAGTATTCAGGAGAGGTGGTGGCGGCGCAGTCTTCCAGCAAAATGCAGTCGTAGCCGAGGAAATTGGCATCTTGCAGCGTGGTCATGACGCACTGGTCGATGTTCACGCCGGCAAAAAAGAGGGTGGTGCGCCCCAGGTTTCTGAGAATGCTATCGAGAGGGGTATCCCAAAAGCCGCTCATGCGGAACTTATCCACCCAGATATCCTCGGGCTTGACCTCCAGTTCCTCCACCACAGCAGCGCCCCAACTGCCCCGCGTGAGGACCAAAGACCCGTTCTTAGGCAAGGGATCCCCCAGCCCTACTCCCTCTCCGGTGGGGTTGTACACATGTCGCAAGCCGGCGCTGATGTTGAGCAAGTCAGGGCGATTGCCCCAGTTCACCCACACAATCGGCACTTGAGCTTGTCGCAGGCGGGGCAGCAGGGCTTTTAGAGGGCCGATGGGAGCCCGTGCAGGTGTAACATCGACGCCAATGCTGGCCAGCCAACCGTCGGGATGACAAAAGTCGTTTTGCATGTCGATCACCAACAACGCCGCCTTGGCCAGATCCAAGCGCAGGGTTTTGCTGGAGGTGGGTAGCAGGATGGGCCGGGGATCCAAGGGCGGACGGGTGAGGTCGGCCATTTCGGCATTCACAGCCCAGGCATTGGGAGGGATCCCAAGGGTCTTCAAGGGGCGATTGGGAGTGCTCATGGATTCTCCGCTCGCGTCGCGCAGCAGTGGGATCAGGTGGGGCGGATGACCCACAACTACGCTCGACCTTAATGCACAGCCAACCTCACTTTGGAATCGTAGGCTACACTTTCTCACCTTATTGACGCATGGGATCCCCCAGGGTCAGTTGATAGGGATTGAGATGAGGATGATCCGAAAGGGTGCCCAGGGATCCCTCCCTGCACGCTATGCTGTAGAGACCAAGGTTATGTAGAAATATGAACATCTTGCGGCAATATATCTTTCCTGCCCTCATCCTGCTGGTGTTTCTGTTTACCCTGGTGGTGGTGAGCATCCGCTCGTTTCTGCCGGAGGATATGGCCCAGCCTGCCCCTCTAGAAGAAGCGACGCCTGTGGCCCTTTCTGCAAATGCCTGAGGATGGCTGAACAAGGGATCCCTCTGCCTGTGGGTTATCGTTGGCGCATCGGTTCAGCCTGGGATCGGCCCTGGGTGCGACGAGGATTGCAGGCCACGTTGCAGGAATCTTTTCCAGAGCAAAGCAACTGGGATCACCTGGAAGAGACGCTGGATCGCCTCTTCGACCCACCCCGCACCCCCTGCTGGTGGATCTTGAAAGAAGAAACTGCAGAGCCGGTGGGCTGTGTTTGGGCCGGCATCTCCACCGATCAAGCCACCCATCGGCGGGTAGCCTACATTTTTCTGCTCTGGGTGGATCCCGCCCATCGCCGGCAGGGCCTGGGCAGAGCTTTGATGCAACAGGTGGAACGATGGGGATCCCAGCAGCAGCTGGCGGCCATCACCCTGCAGGTTTATCGCCATAACCAGGCTGCCCTCAATTTCTACAAGCGGGCCCATTTCTCCGTGCAAGGCTACTGGCTGTACAAACCCCTCGGCGCCGCTGGCGTGGCAGAACCAAAAGGTTATGAAGTTTTGTAAATAAGCTGGGATCCGCTCTCAGTTGCTCCTTTGATGAAAGCGTGATGAAAACGATGGCATCGACCGGAGGGAACGCCCATGTCCAGACCTGTCAAACTCAGTGAAGCTGAGGTCCAAGCCAAGCTGGAAAATCTGCCGGGCTGGTCTTTGCAGGATGGGAAGCTGCATCGTCAATTTCAGTTTCGCTCCTTTGTCGAAGCCTTTGGCTGGATGAGCAGTGTGGCCTTGGTGGCCGAGAGCATGGGGCACCACCCCGAATGGACCAATGTCTACAACCGCGTGCGGGTGGATCTCACCACCCACGATGCCGGGGGCATTACAGAACTGGACTTTACCCTGGCGCAACGCATGAACGAGCTGGCCAGCTAGACGCTTCAGTACCCAACTTTGGGGATCCCTCAAAGCCGGCTTGGCAGAGGATCCCCATTTTGTCGCTGCCTCAAAGTTGTGTTGGATTGTGTTGGGAGCTGTGTCGGTCTGATAGACTAAGCCTAAGGTTAAGAAATGATAATTTTATGAACGTGCTGGTTGTGGGGGCGACGGGAACGCTGGGCCGTCAAGTGGTACGCCGAGCCATCGAAGAGGGACACCAAGTTACCTGTCTGGTGCGAAATCCGGCAAAGGCTGCTTTCTTAAGTGAATGGGGCGCTCAACTGAAGGTGGGAAATCTGCTTCAGCCCAGCACCCTCAACTCCGCCATGGAAGGCATCGAGGCGGTGATCGACTGTGCCACGGTGCGGGTGACCGATACCCTCAGCGCCCGTCAGGTGGACTGGGATGGCAAAGTTGCCCTGATCAATGCGGCACGGGCTGCCCAGGTAGGGCATTTTATCTTTTTCTCCATCATGGGCGCCCACCACGAGTATCCCAATGTGCCCCTGATGAATTTCAAGCATCACATTGAGAAGTATTTGGTTGGATCCCAGATGCCCTACACCATTTTCCGGCCAGCGGGCTTTATGCAGGGGTTGATTGGCCAGTACGCCATCCCCATCTTGGAAGAACAAATCGTCTGGGTAACCGGCGAGGGCATGCCAACGGCCTACCTAGACACCCTAGATGCAGCCCGGTTTGCGGTGCGAGCTCTCACTGTAGAAGCTGCCAAGCAGCAAATCTTTCCCTTGGTGGGGCCCAAGGCTTGGACGGCTCGAGAAGTCATTGCCTTGTGCGAGCAGCTCTCCGGCAAAAAGGCCAAAGTCAGCACCATGCCGCTGGGACTGCTGAGAGGGGCGCGCAAGGTGGCGCAGTTTTTTCAGTGGAGCTGGAACATTGCCGACCGGCTGGCGTTTGTGGAGGTGATCGCGGCCAAAGAACCCATGCACGCCGATATGACGCCTGTATGCGAAACCCTGGGGATTGAACTGGCCTCTCTGACCTCTCTTGAGGACTACCTAGCGGAGTATTTCCAG
Organism: Thermostichus sp. OS-CIW-26; assembly: GCF_054058395.1. Classification (NCBI taxonomy): domain Bacteria; kingdom Bacillati; phylum Cyanobacteriota; class Cyanophyceae; order Thermostichales; family Thermostichaceae; genus Thermostichus; species Thermostichus sp. OS-CIW-26. The sequence goes on from NZ_JBSSAG010000001.1 coordinate 175,877, forward strand.
AAGATGTTGAAACGGCTTCGCGAGCTAAAGGTCAAGCAACCCAAAGTCAAGACGCCCTTCTAAGTCGTTGTTCTCAGTCTTCATCTTCTTGGCAATTTCACAGCAGCTTGAGCAGCAACCTTGGGAGAAGGGGTGGACGGGGTCGTGTTTGCGTTAGTGGATGCCATAGCCCCAACTACTGGGATGAACTCCCAGACACTTTTTATTGACACTGCGCCATATTCAAGTTGGCGGAGATCAACCCGTACCATAACACAAAGCCGCTCTGTCGCGACAGCGAGCCGTAGGCCTTCGCTTTGGCGGTGCGGAGCGCTAAACCCAGTTTTCTTGATCATTCCCTGTGTCCAAACAATCGCAAATCCTTAGGTTCCCAAGGGGTTCATTTCCATCTACGCTTTAGAGAGTGAGGGGGTGACAACGACAGAGGTTATTCTGCTCCCCCTGCTTGAACTATAGATTTTTGTCTATAGTTTTTATCGAAAAGTTCAATTTTTATCTATCCTAGTTCGCAGCTAAGATGCTGCTTAAGACTTTTTACAGGATCTCAGCAAGTGTTCCAGTTTGGCCAAGATCCCTGGCCGAAGGAGGATTATGAGCTTGAACGGGCTGGTCACAACTGCATGGCTGATTCCCCTCTACGCCTTGGTGGCGTGGGCGGGAGCGCTGATCTGGTCCCCAGGAATCACCCGGCGCACGGGACCACGTCCGGCAGGTTATCTGAATGCGCTCTTGACGTTGATGGCCTTCCTGCACAGCGTGGGGGCGCTGGTGGCAATTTGGGATCAGCCGGCGCAGGTCATTCGGTTGCCCTGGCTACAGGTGGGGGATCTGATGTTAGAGCTGCCGCTGCAGGTGTCATCGGTAACTCTAGGGGCCTGCGCTGTGGTGACGGGGCTGAACCTGGTGGCCCAGATCTACGGCTTTGGCTACATGGAAATGGACTGGGGCTGGGCGCGGTTTTTCTCCCTGCTGGGCCTGTTTGAGGGGGGGATGTGTGCCTTGGCTTTGTGCGACTCCCTCTTTTTCAGCTACGTGATCCTGGAGATTTTGACCCTGGGCACTTACCTGTTGGTGGGCTTTTGGTTCAACCAATCGCTGGTGGTGACGGGAGCGCGGGATGCTTTTTTAACCAAGCGCATCGGCGACCTGTTGCTCTTGATGGGGGTAATCGCCATCTATCCCCTGACCGGCTCCTGGGAGTTTGAGGATTTGGCGGCCTGGGCAGAGGCGGTGCAGGCAGGATCTGTCACTGTGGATCCCACCCTGCTGGCCCTGGTAGGGCTGGGGTTGCTGGCCGGCCCCGTAGGCAAGTGTGCCCAATTTCCTCTGCACCTGTGGCTGGATGAGGCGATGGAAGGGCCGATCCCCTCGACGATCTTGCGCAATGCGGTGGTGGTGGGCACAGGGGCCTGGGTGTTGATTCGCCTGCAACCCCTCTATGAGCTTTCCCCAACAGTGCTAAGGGTGATGCTAACCATCGGCGGCTTGACAGCGGTGGGGGGATCCCTGGTGGCCTTGGCCCAGATCGATGCCAAGCGGGCCCTGTCTTATCTGGTGAGCGCCTACATGGGCTTGATCTTTGTGGCGGTGGGCACCGGTCATCCCCAGCAAGCCTATGGGTTGCTGCTGACCTATGCGCCCGCGATGGCCCTGTTGGTGATGGCGCTGGGCATGGTGATCTGGAACAGCATTACCCAGGATCTGCGCTATCTAGGAGGCTTGTGGTCGCGGCGCCCTATCTCGGGGCTGTGCTTCTTGACCGGGATGGCCGGAATCATCGCTTTGCCTCCCTTCGGCTCCTTTTGGGTGCTGACGGATCTCTGGCAGCAGTTGGTGCAACCGGGGCAGGGGTTGTGGGCGGCAGTTGTGCTGGTTACCAATGCGGTGACGGCGCTGGGGCTAACGCGGGTATTTGGCCTTGTTTGGGGGGGCAAACCGCAGCAGATGAGCGAGCGCTCGCCAGAGGTGCATTGGCCGATGATGCTGCCCAGCACCGCCATGATGGGGGTAACGCTGCACATGCCCATGATCCTAGCGGCACTAGGTCTGATTCCCGCTCTGGAAGGGATCCCTGTTGGGGTAATGACGGGATCCAGCTTGACAGGCATTGCCTTGGGAGCCTGGCTGTATCTGCGTCCGCAGCGGCAGCCGGTGGACTGGGCCTTCTTGGCCGACTGGCAGGATCTGTTGGCCAACGACTTCTACACCCCCAAGCTCTACCGGGCCAGTGTGGTGTTTGTGGTGCGCATCATCTCTGAGATCACGGCCCTGTTCGATCGCTATGTGGTGGACGGCTTGGTGAATTTAACCAGCTTGGCGGTATTGGCGGGTGGACAGGTTTTGAAATACACCACCTCTGGCCAGTTGCAAGCCTACGTGCTGACGATTGTGGTGGGGGTGGCCCTGCTGGGCTGGCTGATTCTCTAGGCTTGGGCAAGGTAGCGGGACGGAGTCCTTGAATAAAGAGGAAAGAGACCATGCTGAGTGCCTTGATTGTGTTGCCGATCCTGGGATCCCTGCTCCTGTTCTTAGGCTTGGGGGGGCGAAAGCTGGCAGTGGCCTTGGCCGGGATCCTGCTGGGGATCTCGCTGCTGCTGTTTGCCAACTTTGATCTGCAAGCGGAAGGGCTGCAGTGGGTGCAGCGGTGGGATTGGATCCCGTCAATTGGGCTGAGCTACTCCCTGGGCCTGGACGGGTTTTCCCTGCTGATGGTGGCTTTGAATGGGCTGCTCACGCTGATTGCGGTGCTGACGGCTGAGCCAGAGGTGAAGCGGCCCAACCTCTTATACGGCTGCATTTTGCTCATGAGCGGGTCGGTCAACGGCGCTTTTGTCGCCCAGAACCTGCTTTTGTTCTTCTTGTTTTACGAGCTGGTGCTGATCCCGATCTACCTGCTCATCTCCATTTGGGGCAGCCCCAAGCGGGATTATGCTGCCATCAAGTTTTTGATTTACACCGCCGTTTCCGCCATCTTTCTGTTGGGGGCCTTTTTGGCCATCTACTGGCTGGGGGATCCCCATAGCTTTGAGCTGCTGGAGATCCGCATCACCTCTCTCAGCCCTGTTGCCCAGACCTTGACGCTGTTGGCCTTGATCGTGGCTTTCGGCATTAAGATGCCGCTGATCCCCTTCCACACCTGGTTGCCTGATGCATACGGGGAGTCGTCGCCGCCAGTGGCCATCCTTCTGGGAGGGATCCTCTCCAAGTTAGGCACGTACGGTCTGTTTCGCTTTGGGCTGCAGTTGTTTCCCCAAGCTTGGGCCGACCTGGGCGGGATCCTAGCCTGGTGGGGAGCCATTGCCGTGTTGTCCGGGGCTTTGGCAGCCATCGCCCAAAAAGACATCAAGCGCATGGTGGCCTACAGCTCCATCGGCCACATGGGCTACATCTTGCTGGGCATGGCGGCAGCCACCCCCATTAGCCTGACCGGGGCGATGGTGCAGATGGTCTCCCATGGTCTCATCTTGGCGCTGCTGTTCGATTTGGTGGGCTTGGTGGAGCGCAAAGTGGGAACGCGGGATCTGAACGTACTCAACGGCCTGCTCAACCCCTTGCGAGGCTTGCCCACAGTGAGCGCCCTGCTCATCTTGGGGGGGATGGCCAGCGCCGGGATCCCTGGCCTGGTGGGCTTTGTGGCGGAGTTCTTGATCTTCCAGGGCAGCTACCAAGATTTTCCTCTGCCCACTTTGATCAGCATCTGTGGCACCGGCTTGACGGCGGTGTACTTTGTGATTTTGCTGAACCGCACCTGCTTTGGCAGGTTGGACAACCGCACCGCCTACTACCCACGCGTGCACGGCTGGGAGCGGATCCCGGGGCTGATTTTGACGGCCTTGATCGTTTGGTTTGGGATCCAGCCCATGAGCCTGGTGAAATGGCCACAACCGTTGGCCTTTACCCTATCCACCCAGGTGGCTCAGGCCCAAACGCTTATCTTGGCATCAGCCGGTGACCTTGCCCCCATCACCCTCTCTGGAGCCGATCCAGGCAATCGGGAAACTTCCAGGAATTGAGATCCCAAGGAATGACCTCAAGGGAGATCCCAAGGAATGACCTCAAGGAGCCAGAACTTTTGAAGAGTTGGAGACTTCTTCTATGACGACAACCCTCACAGCCCGCAAGCTTCCCCCTTCTACCCACCCTTTTGCGGATGTAGTCCACCGCTTGGAGGCTGGGGGATCCATGCTGCCGGATACGCCGGAAAACCTGATGCAAATTATCGGCCTCTACAAAGCCTATGCTGTGCCGATGGATTTCTACTGGCGGGATCTGCTCTACATTGCCGAGCAGGTGTTTGTGGATCCCTTGCCTTTTTTCAAGTTCATCATTCCTGAAGAGTATCTGAAGCTGGCCAACCACTACGCGGGAGATAACGCGGATTTGCGCATTTGGCGAGGCCAGGCTACGGCCCATCCCGAGCTGCTGGAGTTCATGGAAAAAGGGGAGCTGAAGCGCAAGCTGCCCAGAATTTTGCATCACCTCTGGCATGACCGCATCAACATGGAATTTGCCGAAGAATGTATGCGGGCCATGCTCTGGCACCGGGATATGGGGGGCTTGCTGGATCCCTACATGGATTCCGAAGAATACAAGCAAAATGCCGACCGCGCCATCCGCGCCTATTGCCAGGGCAACCCCTTGTTGATGGGGCTATACAAGCTCTTCCCCGATATGTTTTTGGAGCTGTGCCGCCAGGCCACCATGTACTCGGTGTTGGGCCTGTTTTGGGAGGTGATGGCTCCGGTCTTTTTTGAGATGAGCGATCTCTACGATGAAGGCAAAATCACCAGCGTGCCGGAGGCGATGAACTTTCTGGTCAACGGGATCTTCGCCATTGCCGGACGACCCATCTACCACCGCGTGCGTATTCGGGGAGAATGGTACGATATTGTGCCCAAATCCAAAGGATTCACCTGGCTATATGAGGCTGCCTTCCCCTATGTAGAGGCCGTGTTTTATCGCACCTCTCCTTTCCGCGGCACTAAGTCCTACAACGCCCAGGCCAACGAAGTTCCCACCAACCAGTTGGACTTCCACTACGGGATCCTCTACGCCGATAAGTTTCCGGTGGGCACCGCCGGGATCCCGCCCACGCTCTTGCACCAGGATATGTACCACTTTTTGCCCCAGTATTTGGTGGAATATTACCGCAAGCATTGCCGCGGCGAAGAGGACATGCTGATTCAATTGGGGGTTAGCTTCCAGCGCTCCATGTACAACGTCACCTCAGCCGTGATTCAGGCGGGAAGGGCCGCTTTCTTGTATCCCCTTGATGATCCAAATCCACGGCACTTGATGATGAATCGCCGTTATTTTGAGGGCCAACTCAATCGCTTCACTCGACCGGAATATGGGATCCGGGAAGCAGCCCGTCTTTCCTACATCCAAGATCAGAATTATCGCTAGCCTATGGCAACTTTAACCATCCCAAAACATTTCGAGCAGCAACTTTGTTAGCAGCAACTTCCCAGCCAAAGGATCCCAGCCATGCCCGATATTGTCGATATTGCCGTCTCTGCTGAGGGCTTTTCCACCTTGGTAACTGCCGTTAAAGCGGCAAACCTGGTAGACACTCTCAAAAGCCCTGGCCCCTTTACTGTTTTTGCGCCTACCGATGCAGCTTTTGCCAAGCTGCCCCCTGGCACCATCACCACCCTGGTGCAAAATATCCCCCAACTGACTCGCATCTTGTGTTACCACGTGGTGCCCGGTCGCCTGAAAAAGGCGGATTTGGCCAAGTACCAAAGTGTGGGCTCGGTAGAGGGATCCCCCATCGATCTCACCATTGAAGGGGATGTGTTCGAGGTGAACAACGCCACCGTTATCCAAGCCGACATCGAAGCCGATAACGGCATCATCCACGTCATCGACACTGTCATCCTGATGCGGCCCCACTGGTTCTGGCCGATTATGAACTCCGCCTTGGCTGCCTCGGCCAGAGGATAGACAGATCTATCCTGAACCGAGCTTGGGGAAAGTGCCTGGGTGAACCCTCTCCCCCTCTCCGCAACTTTATAGGTACGGTCAGAGATTTCTGCTCCGCGTGCAGTCTACACCATCCCCCAACCCCCACAGGGTGGGGATTTTTGTCTCTCGGTAGCAGTGATGTCGCCGTCTTTTAAACCCAGAGATGAATCCGAAGCTGGGCCTGATACGTAACTTATTTGGCCTGTTCTCTGACCGAGGAGCTTTTTCCATGTTGTTGATCGGTTTTTCCCTTCGGCCTCGTTCAATTTTCGAGGCTTTTTGCGGCTTTTGCCTGGTTGCTGTCTTGTTTCTCAGCGGTTAAGGAAGCTTTACAAATCTCACAACCCCCACTTCTACCCATTGCTAACTTTGGCCCTGGACATATTCACATTGCTCAGCCGCAGCCAGGACAATCTTTCGCCCAGGCCACAGGGCCGGTGGCCTTTGTCTTGAACATGTTGCCGAATCCAGGCAATCAGTCGGGGAATTTCCGACTGGAAGCCAACCTCACCCCTGAGCAAGTCTCCAGCTTTTTGGCCGGAGCTTACTACATCAACATTCACACGCAGGCCAACCCGCCGGGCGAGTTGCGAGCCCAGGTGGTTTTCCCTCGCTAAGGTTTGATCCAGTACCCCATCTGGGATCCCCGCAGGTGAGGGGATCCCTAATTTTTGCGGACGGATTGGCTGTTCTGTGAACTCCCCCACAGTCAGTCGTGCCGGCAGGACAGAGTTTCTGTGTAGCTCCTGGCCAGCAGCTTTCGGTAGTCCTGGAGCCGGCCTGCCAGTCCCCTTTACAGAGCGAGCTGTAGGCTTCACCTCTGGGCTAGCTGTGGAGCGCCAAGGGAATAACTACACAGGTTGTTGCCCACCTACAATGGCCCGACAGCGAATGTAGGGGCCGCCCGCATCCACCTTGGCCGGTTGACCCTTGCCGCAATGGCCGGATCCCAAGTCCCACAGGAAGTCCCGCGAGACGGCATCCACCGATTGCAGCACCTCAAAAGCATTGCCGGTGATGGTGACACCGCGCAGCAACTCCGCCAGCTTGCCATCGCGAATGCGGTAGGCCCGCTCTACCCCAAACATAAACTCGCCCGTGGAGTCCGCCTGCCCGTTCCTGGCCCCATCCAGGAAGTAGCCATCGGGAGTGCTGGCGATGATTTCCTCTAGCGTTTGGGATCCGGGTTCAATGAAGGTGTTGCGCATGCGGATCAAAGGCTCATCGGCATATTCCCAGGCGCGGGCATTGCCGGTGGGCTCTACGCCAAAGTGGGCAGCAGTTTCGCGGTTGTGGAGATAGCTGACCAGAATGCCGTTTTGGATGATGGTGGTGCTTTGGGTAGGAACGCCCTCGTCGTCCACAGGAAGGGTTCCCCCTGCCCCCGGCATAAACTCTGAATGGCCGGAGTCTTTGAGGGTAACCCAGTCGCTGGCCACCCGCTGCCCCAGCTTGCCGGCAGCCACAGAACCCGCCAGAACAAAATCCGCCTCGACCGTGTGGCCAATGGCCTCGTGCACCAACAGCCCCACGATGGAAGGCGACAGAATAACCGTGGCCCATCCCCCTTCTGCGTAGCCTGCGGACAATAAATCAACCGCGGTAGCAGCCGCCTTTTCCGCCATCTGCAAGGGATGCAAGCGGAACAGGCAATCCCATCCCCCCGTTACCCCAATGGCCTCGGAGCCACTGCTGAGCTGGCCGGCAGCTTCGGCCACCGCCTGAACTCGCAGCTCGGGGCGCACCAGACGAAAGGCCACATCCGCCCCATCGGTGGTGACAATGGCTTTTTCCTCGTAGATCTCGTTGTAGGTGCAACTGGCGGAGCTAATTTGGCGAGAGGCCTGCCGGGCCTGCGCCTCGGTTTCCAAAGCCAACTGGATCTTCGCCTCCAGCGGTTTGTTCAACACCTCCTCCACACCGGGCTCGCAGAACTCCCCTTGGGCCAGCCGCACACTGGGCAGGGATCCCAGCTTTTGTTTGCGGTAGTCGGCGCTGGCTTGGGCGGCACGGCGAGCTTCAGCGATGGCCTCCCGAATGGCAGCCGGCGAGGGATCCCCGGTGGCAGCGAAGCCCCAAGTACCTGCTTCCAACACCCGCACCCCCACTCCGGAACGGCGACGAACCGCGGTGCGCTCAAGGCGGCCCTTCTCGGCAGTGACGCTGCGGAACACCTTGCTGTGGTAGCGCAGTTCCACAAAGCCAGAGCAATCCCGAAGGATGTCGCGCAGAAGGTCTCGCATAGCAACAGGGAGATGGGTGTAGTCCTCAGTCCAGCATAGCCCGATCCTGGAAAGTCGATGAGCTGCCACGCCGAGTGAAAGCCCCGATCCCGTTCGTGTCAGCAGTGCGGAACATTTTGGCCAGGCCCGCCGTTAGAGGACAAAGTTAACCAGCTTTTTCGGCACCACCACCACTTTTTTGGGTGTTGCCCCCTCCAGGTATTTCTGCGCTGCTTCTGACCGAAGGGCCAACTGTTCCTGCTCCTCCGGCGTTACCTCGGCAGGGGCCTCAAACGAGCCGCGCAATTTGCCGTTCACCTGAATCACAATGGTCACCGTGTCGGCCACCAGCGCTGCCGGGTCATAGCTGGGCCAAGACTGCCGATGCACCGAGTCTGCGCCCCCCAGCGCCTGCCACAGCTCCTCCGCAATATGGGGGGCAAAAGGCGCCATCAGCAACACCAGCGTGCGGATCCCCTCTGCATAAACCGGCGAATCCAGGATCCCGGCCTCCCCCAGAGCATTGCTCAGCTTCATCAGCTCGGCAATGGCAGTGTTGAATTGATAATCGTTTTCCAGATCTTCGCTGACTTCCTTGATGGCGGTGTGGATGGCCCGGCGCAGATCTTTTTCCGCCTTGGTCAGGGATCCCACCTCGACCTTGGCCTGCAACAGCTCTGAGACCCTGCCCCGCCAGGACTCCGTCTCGCCACCGCGAACGACAAACTCGTACACCTGCCGCCAGACGCGGTTGAGAAAGCGAAATTGCCCCTCCACGTCGGCATCGTCCCACTCCAGATCCTTCTCCGGCGGGGCCTTGAAGAGGATAAACATGCGGGCCGTATCCGCCCCGTAGTGGGCCAGCACCTCCTCAGGATCCACGCCGTTGCCCTTGGACTTGGACATGGTAGCGTAGATAACTTGCAGGGGCTCGCCCGTTTCCGGATCCCGCGGGTCGTTGGGATCCTGCACCAGAGCTGCCGGGATCCAGCGATCCTTGCCGGACTTGTTGGGGTTGTAGTAAGTGCGCCCTTGCACCATCCCCTGGGTGAGCAGACGCGAGAACGGCTCGTCAAAATCCAGCAGCCCCCGATCCCGCAACACCTTGGTAAAAAAGCGGGAGTAGAGCAGGTGCAGGATGGCGTGCTCAATGCCGCCCACGTACTGATCCACCGGCAGCCAGGCGTTCACCCGGTCTTTGCGGAAGATCTCTCGGTCGTTGCGGGCATCGCTGAAGCGCAGGAAGTACCACGACGAGCAGATGAAGGTGTCCATGGTATCGGTTTCCCGGCGGGCTTCCGTACCACAGGTGGGGCATTTCACCTTCACCCAGTCCTCCAACTGGGCCAACGGGGATCCCCCTCGCCCCGTCAGCTCCACATCCTCCGGCAAGAGCACCGGCAGATCCTTCTCCGGCACCGGCACAATGCCACAGTGGGGACAATGGATCACCGGGATGGGACAACCCCAGTAGCGCTGCCGCGAGATCAGCCAATCCCGCAGGCGGTAGTTGATCTGCTTTTCCCCCAGCCCCTGGGCTTCCAGCCAGGCGATGGCTCTTTCCACGCTTTGCCCTGGGCCTTTGCCCACCGGGATCCCGTCTAGGGGGCCAGAGTTAATCATCACCCCTTCCCCCGTCCAGGCAGCCTGCAGTTCCAAGGACTCCGTCCCGCTGGCGCGATCCGCTGAGGCCGGAGAACCCTCCGGCGGCTGCACCACCCGCTTGATGGGCAGGCCGAACTTGCGGGCAAACTCGAAATCCCGCTGGTCGTGGGCGGGCACGGCCATGATGGCCCCCGTCCCGTAGCCCATCAACACATAGTCGGCAATCCAGATGGGGATCCGCTCTTGGTTAACGGGGTTGATGGCGTAGGATCCCGTCCAAACCCCTGTCTTTTCCCGGTCTTCAGCGCTGCGCTCGATCTCGCTGCGGGCAGCGGCCTGGGCTTGATAGGCTCTGACGGCCTGCAGTTGCTCGGCAGTGGTGAGCTTGTCCACCAAGGGGTGCTCCGGCGACATCACCATGAAGGTGGCCCCCCAGAGGGTATCGGGCCGGGTGGTGAACACTGCCAGCTCGTCCCCTGCCTCGGTTTTGAAAATCACCTTAGCCCCCACCGATTGGCCGATCCAGTTCTCCTGCATGGTGCGCACCCGCTCCGGCCAGCCGGAGAGCTTTTCCAGATCCGCCAGCAGTTGGTCGGCATAGGCGGTGATTTTGAAAAACCACTGCTTGAGCATGCGCTTTTCCACCAGGGCGCCGGATCTCCAGGAACGCCCCTCCGCATCCACCTGCTCGTTGGCCAACACCGTCTGATCCACCGGATCCCAGTTCACTGGCGCTTCCTTCTGGTAGGCCAGGCCGGCCTTGAAAAATTGCAGGAAGAGCCACTGCGTCCACTTGTAGTAGTCGGGGGCGCAGGTGGTGATCTCCCGCTCCCAGTCGTAGGACAGGCCCAACCGCTGCAACTGATCCCGCATCTGGGCAATGTTTTGGTAGGTCCACTTGGCCGGTGGGATCCCCCGGTCGATGGCGGCATTCTCCGCCGGCAGGCCAAAGGCATCCCAGCCCATCGGGTGCAACACCGCGTATCCCTGCATTCGTTTGTGGCGGGCAATTACATCGGTGATGGTGTAATTGCGCACATGCCCCATGTGCAGGTTGCCGCTGGGGTAGGGGAACATAGACAGGGCATAAAATTTGCGGCTCCCGTCCTTCAGCTCTGGGGTGCGATCCAGCCCGATTTCACGCCAGTGGGCCTGCCACTTGCTCTCAATGGCCTGGGGATTGTAGCGCGCGTCCACGGTTCGATGCTCCTGGGAAAAAAGCGCTCACGCTGGGAGATAGAAGCATTTTGACATACTCCCCACGCCAGTGCTCTCAAGCAAGGAACGGGATCCCTATTGGCGCTGACAAACCGACAAGCAGGGATCACAAGCAGGGATCAGTAGGTTTCTTCGTGCCACCTGTCTGCTTTCTTCAGTTCCTTCTGGAACTTGCTCCAATCCTGACCGGCTTGTTCCGCCAAAGGCCCCATGACGTTGTTGATCCCGTCCTCCATCCCCTTGAGGCCGCAGATGTAGGTGTAGGTGTTAGGCTTCTGGAGCATGTCCCACAGCTCGGCACCGTATTCGGCCATGCGGTTTTGCACGTACATTTTCTTGCCATCGGGGGTTTGTTGCTCGCGGCTGATGGCGTAATCGACGCGGAAGCGATCCCCGTACTGGGCTTTCCAAGCCTCCAGATCCCCGTGGTAGAGCAAGGTGGAGGTGGTGGGCACCCCAAAGAACAGCCAGATCTTGCCCTGATAGTTGGGATCCTCCTCAAACAGGTGCTTGATGAAAGCGCGAAAAGGGGCAATGCCGGTGCCGGTGGCGATCAAGATCAGGTTGGCATTCTCATCTTCAGGCAACAGGAAGGTTTTCCCCGATGGCCCCGTGATCATCACCTCGTCGCCTGCCTTCAAATCGGTGAGGAAGCCGGAGCAGACCCCCACCCCCGGTTGGCCCGTCTCTTTATCGACATATTCGGCCCGCTTCACACTCAAAGAGACGGTGCGCCCCTCGCCATCATCGCCAAAGCGGGTGGAAGCAATCGAGTAGAGGCGGGGCTTGTGGGGCTTGCCCTTGGCATCTTCGCCAGGAGGGATAATGCCAACGCTTTGCCCTTCTAGGTAGCGGTAGTTGGGATCCGGCAAGCTGAGCACAATGTGCTTGGTCAGTCCGGGTGCTCCTTCACCGACAATGGAGTAGGTCTCCACGCAGTGGCCGATCAAGGGGGCGTTGGGACGATACAGATTGACGACAACCTCTCGCTTTTCTGCGCTGGCAACCATAACCGTGATCTGCTCCTGGCTCTGGGAGGAAATGAGTTTACAGATAGCAAACACCATAGCAGCCCGGCTGCTCAAACGGAACTTGCCAGAAGAACAGCAGACGACCTTCGCCAGCCCCCCAGGCCGTCCTGAGAGCGGCAACCCCGGAAAAATAATCCCGGCCAAGCTCATCGGCCAAAAATATGGATTTTTTGTTAAATTGTTGCTTAGGGTGCCCACCTCTCTGGCCCACAAGCGGGTTGTGAGGTAACGGCTTCATTTGGTATCATGCAAGGCCGTAACAGTTGGTAACTTTTTAGAGCCTTTTTCTCAGTTTTGCCCTGCCCGTCCCCAAGGAGTTCCCATGGCAAGCAGTCCTGATCGTGTTGTGATGATTGGTGTCGCCGGAGATTCTGGCTGTGGCAAGTCCACCTTTTTACGCCGGCTGGGGGATCTATTTGGCCGGGATCTGATTACCACCATCTGTCTGGATGACTATCACTCCTTGGATCGCTACCAGCGCAAAGAGAAGGGCATCACGGCGCTGGATCCCCGCGCCAACAACTTCGACCTGATGTACGAGCAGGCCAAGGCGCTTAAGAACGGCCAAAGTGTGATGAAGCCCATCTACAACCACGAGACGGGGCTGATTGACCCACCGGAGCTGGTGGAGCCCAACCGCATCATCGTCCTGGAGGGGCTGCATCCCATGTATGACGAGCGGGTGCGCCAGCTGCTGGACTTCAAGGTGTACTTGGATCTGGCGCCGGAGATCAAGATTGCTTGGAAAGTGAAGCGGGACATGGCGGAGCGGGGCCACACCTACGAAGATGTGTTGCGCTCAATCGAGGCTCGCCGCCCGGACTTTGAAGCCTATGTCGATGTGCAGAAGCAGTACGCCGATGCCGTCATTGAGGTTTTGCCTACCCAGTTGTTGCCGGAGCTGGATCCAGAGCACAAAGTACTGCGGGTGCGGCTGATCCAGCGGGAAGGGGTGAAGTACTTCGACCATGTTTATCTCTTTGACGAAGGCTCCACCATTGATTGGATCCCCTGCGGCAAAAAGCTGACTTGTTCCTATCCAGGGATCCGCCTCCACTATGGCCCTTCCACCTACTTCGAGCACCCGGTTTCGATTCTGGAGATCGACGGCACCTTCGACAAGCTGGAAGAGGTCATCTACATCGAGAACCACCTGAGCAACTTGTCCACCCGCTACTATGGCGAGCTGACGGAACTGTTGCGCAAGCACCCGGAATACCCGGGATCCCGCAATGGCTCTGGTCTGATTCAGATCATCGTGGGCCTGAAGCTGCGCGCCCTTTACGAGCAAATTCGGGCAGAAGCCAAAGAGCTGGCGGTGGCTTCCTAGTGTTTGCCCCGCTTAGGGGATCCCTTCGGTAAAGTGTTGGTGCAGGTCGGCTGACCCAGCATAGGTCGGCAGTAGGGCTTCGGTGTATGCAGGGATTCCAGTTGGAGATCTTTCCGGAGGGCCCCGTCTTAATCCAACGGGCCATCGAGATTTGGCAAGCTCGGTCAGCCGCTGCCATTCGCGAGCGGGGACGCTTTACGGTGGTCTTGGCCGGGGGAAGCACCCCCAAGAAGCTGTATGCTGCCCTGGCCCAAACCCCAGGGATCCCTTGGCAACAAACCTGGCTGTTCTGGGGAGACGAGCGCTATGTTCCCCCGGATCACCCTGAGAGCAACTACCGTATGGTACGAGAAACCCTGCTGCAGCAGATCGGGATCCCGGCGGCTCAAGTTTTCCCTATGCCCACCCAAGCGAGGGATCCCCTTCGCGATGCTGCCGAATACGAGGCCACCCTACGGCAGATTTTCGGTACAGAGTGCCCTTCTCTCGACCTGGTATGGCTGGGAGTGGGGGAAGATGGCCACACAGCTTCCTTGTTTCCCGACACAGCCGCTCTGCAGGTGCAGCACCGCTGGGTGACAGTGGGGCAAAAAGGGCAGGAGCCGCGTCTAACCTTGACCTATCCCGTCCTCAATCAGGCAGCCCAGGTGGTGTTCCTGGTAACCGGAGCGAACAAAGCCCCCATCGTGAAAGAGGCGCTGACCACCGAGGCCCACCTACCCTGCCAGCGCGTAAACCCCAGAGGACGGCTGCTGTGGTTGCTGGATGCGGCGGCAGCGGCTCAACTGCCCCTGCCCTGTGTCCCGCTGCTCAGCTAAACAACAGGCGGGCTAACTGCCGATGGGATAGGATCCCCAGGCCCACCGCCCCCAAAATCATCCCAGCCCATTCCAGTGGCCACAGGTTTGATAGCCCCAGCGGCCAACGCACCAGGTTTCATGGGTCGAGAACCGGCGGGGCAGGGATCCCTCAGGGGGTACCGGGCAAATTCTTCAGTACTGGAATCACCAGCTCTTGGACGGGCAGCGCTACGGGCTGGGCGGAGTCACTGCTCAGGGAGCTGGATGGCGCAGAAGGAGAAGAGCTGGGGATCTCGCCCATGGGCCGCAGTTGCCAGCGGATGATCTGCTCGCCGCGGTAAAAGGTAACCAACAACTGATCCCCTTGCGATTGAATTTGCCAAGTGCCATCGCCGCTGGTTACCGAAATATGGCCGCCGGAAAAGGGTGCATCCAAAGCCGGCCCCGATTGGCTCCAGATACGCCCGCCACCCGTTTCCAAGATCAATTGCACCGTCGCCCCCTGCCCCTGGCCGCTCAAAATTTGGCCGGTTCCGCTCCAAACTCGGGTTTCCGTCTGAGCGACGGCAGGTTGCCCAATCTGCAGAACCATGAGCAACAGCCCTGCCCAGCTCCAGTGATTTCGCAGCCTCCCTCTCCCATCAGGGAAGAAGGAAGAAGAGCGAGAGAAACAAGCCATTGCACTCACGTTGATACCACGCGCCGCGATAGGTCTAAAACAGACGAAGAAGAAAGCGACAAGGTGTCGCAGGAAGCAATCCTTTACACAGTCTTTTTCACAGTCTACCGAGAGGCTCCGGGATCCCTTTGCGCTCTCTTGGCTCTGGGTTGAGCCTGCTGCCGGAATCCTCCCTCGGCTTGATCCCAATCTAGCAATCTCCATCCCCCCAGCCAGGATGTAACCTGAGGCTCTAGCTGCGGGGATCCCCAGCAACCGTTTCGTCAATGCGCAGAGTCAAGACCCAGAGTGCCTCCGCCGCAATCGTAAGCCTCACTACTTGAGAGAAAGGAAACGCTCCAGAGCTGCCACCATTGCCGGTGGCCAACGGCGGACGGTTTTCACCCATTCCAGGTCGGCGTAGCGGGGATCCAGCCCTTGCACAGCCACCCAATGACTTTCGGCCTCTCCTTGCCGACCCTGCACCCAAAGGATGGCGCTGAGAGCAGCCCGCATATCTGGAAACTTCGGGTACTTGCGCACCAGAGCCCGCATCAAGCGCAGGGCAGCTTCTGTTTCGCCCACCTGGTAGAGGCTCAGAGCATAGTTGGCCTGAGCAAAGGCGTAGTCGGGAGCCAGTTCTGTAGCGCGGCGGTAGTCAGCCAAGGCCTGTTGCCATTGGCCCAGCCCTGCTTCCGCATTGCCGCGGTTGTTGTAGGCTGCCGCATCGTTGGGATCCAACTGCAACACTCGTTCGTAGTCTGCAATCGCCTCCTGCCACCGCCCCAACCCCTCCAAAGCAGCCCCTCGGTTGAGATAGGGATCCGGTGCCTCAGGGGCCAAACGAATGGCCTCAGCATAATCCTCCAGAGCTGCCTGCAGTTGGTGCAAGCTGACACGGGCGTTGCCCCGGTTGCTCCACAGGGCCGGGTTGTCCGGCTGGATCTGCAACAGTTGAGTCCACAGGGTTTCCGCCCGGGCAAAATCTCCCCTCTGAGTTGCAGCAAAGGCCTCCTCAAACAGTCGATCGATCTCGTGATCTACCCTGTTGCTCGCTGCCGTTGCCACCACACCCGATCCAGGCCAGATAGGGATCCCTAGCCAAAACAGCAGCCCCAGCAGCAGCGCAGGGAGTAGGTTGGGTACACTGACGGACTTCATGGCTGCAAAAACCACCTTGGATGGGGTGTCCCCACCTGAAGCCATCGCCACAGAAGGGGGTCTGATGGTTAGCGCGCCCTGGAGGACTCGAACCCCCGACATCCGGTTTTGGAGACCGACGTTCTACCAACTGAACTAAGGACGCATTGGCCTAGGGTCACACCCACTTACCCAGTGTAGCAGGTACACCCACCTTTCAAAGAAGCTGTTCCTTGCTATCCGCACTCTCTGTCTTGGCCTTGATACGAGTGGCTTTGCCCACCCGATCCCGCAAATAGAACAGCTTGGCCCGACGCACTTTACCCCGCCGCAGCACCTGAATCGACTCGATGCGCGGGGAGTGAATGAGGAAAACCCGCTCCACACCGATCCCTTGGAAAACCTTGCGCACCGTAATGGTGCGGTTGATACCGGAGTGGCGCATGGCAATGACCGTGCCCTCAAAGGCTTGTACCCGCTCCTTGCCCCCCTCTTGAATGCGAACTCCCACCCGTACCTGATCCCCAACCCGAATCTCCGGCAGATCCGACTTCATCTGGGCAGCTTCAATGGAGCGGATGATCTCCTCAGCGTTGATGCGAACGTTCATGGCCTTCCCGCGCTACCGGCAGCTAACCATGGTAACAATCGTCGCTGTTTTTTGTACAGAGCTGGCCGACATAGAGCTTAAGAGGTGGGAGACTGTGTTTACGCTTCCCCCATTTTTCCAATAGGCTAGACAAAGATAAAGCTTTTGTTACAAACGGGAGACTTTTGTGATCCTGCACACCGATGAGCCCAAGACGGGATCCCTGTCTACTCCCAAGCTTGCAGAGCAGCCTCTGCCCCAGAGCAAACCCCGCCCCAAGAGATTTCCCTTCGGCTGGATGCTCCTGGGCTTGCTGTTGGCCGGCCTAGGGGGCAGCGGTCTCCTGATCCAGCGTCAGCTGCAGCAGCAGAGGGCAGAACGGCTGGAAAGATTGACGGTACCGGTTCAAGTGGTGGATCTGACCCAACGCCTGCGGGTGAGCGGCCAGGTGCAGCCACTCCGCCAGGTGAATGTCAGCCCTCGCGAGTCGGGTCGCCTGGCGGAACTGTTGGTGGATCAGGGAGATGAAGTGGTGGCAGGGCAGTTATTGGCCCGGATGGACTACGGCGATCTCGCCAGTGGCATTCGCCAAGCCCAAGCCCGCATTCAAGAGCTGCAAGCTCGTCTGGCGGAGCAACAGGCCGGAGAGCGCCCCCAGGTGATCGCGGCGGCCCAGGCCAGGGTGGATGCTGCCCGGTCGCAGGTGGACTTGGCTCAGAGGGAGTTAGAGCGCATCCAGGCCCTGGTGCAGGCGGGGGTGGTAGCCCGCAGCGAGTTGGATCAACGCTCGGCCCGCCTGGAACAAGCGCAAGCGGATTTGCGAGCTGCTCAACAGGAGTTGGAGCGATTGCAACTGGGGAGCCGCCCGGAAACCCTACAGCAAATTCAAGCCCAAATTGCCCAGGCACAAGCCGAGCTGGCCCAACGGCAATCCCGGCTGGCCGAGGCCGAAGTCCGCGCCCCCTTTTCCGGTGTGGTGGTGCAGCGCTTTGCCGAGGTGGGATCCTTTGTAGCTCCCACAACAGCAGCTTCCGATGCCACCGCAGCTTCTTCCAGTTCCATTTTGGCGCTGGCTCAGGGAATTGAGGTGCGGGCAGAAGTGCCAGAAGCCCAAATTGCCCAGGTGCGGGTGGGTCAGCCGGTGGAGATCCGCTCCCTGGCCTACCCCGACCGCCTGGTGCAGGGGCGGGTGAAGCGGATTGCACCCGCTACGGTGGTGGTGCGAGAGGTAACCGTCTTTCGGGTCTTCGTTGAACCGGAGCCTGGGGCCGACTTTTTGCGCACCGGCATGACTGTTTCGGTGGATTTCATTGGGGATCCCCAGCCTCAGGCTCTGACGGTGCCCTCAGTGGCTATCCTCCGGGAGGAAAGCCAGGAAGGCGTGCTCCTGCTGGATCCCCAAACCCGACGACCTGTCTATCGCCGCGTGGAAACGGGCATCACTCAGGGTGGAGTTACCCAAATCCTCTCCGGTCTGCAGGCAGGGGATCGGGTCTTTACTGCCCTGCCTCCTGGGGTGAACCTAGAGACTTTGATTAAAAGAGCGGAGCAACAGCCATGAGCCTGGCAACGGCGGCCAAAATGGCCTGGCAAATGGTGCGACGACATCGCCTGCGCACCGGGCTGAGCATGCTCGGGATCCTCATCGGCAATGCGGCGGTGGTGGCCATTGCCGGATTTGGCTACGCCGCCCAAGAGATGGCGGTGGATCAATTTCGCTCTCTGGGCACCAACTTGCTGATCGTCTTTTCGGCCAACTTGGGCCTGGTCGATGCCGGCAACATCCGCCCCCTCACTTTGGAGGATGTGCGAGCCATTGCTGCGGAAGTGCCTGCCGTGTCAGCAGCTGTCCCCAGCCTGGGCACCAATGTGCGCGCTGTGCGAGGTGGAGTGGATCGCCGCTATGAGGCCACCGGCACTTGGCCGGAGTACTTGTCGGTCTTGAACCTGGAGATCGAGGCAGGCCGCTTCCTCTTGCCCTCGGATATCGAGGAACAGCGCCCGGTGGTGGTGCTGGGCAGCGATGCCGCCAGCCAGTTGTTCGGCCTGGACCCTGCCGCTGCTATTGGGGAGACCGTCCTGCTGAACAATTTGCCCTTCGAGGTAATCGGCACTTTGCGCTCGAAGCCGACGGTGTTTGGCAACAGCGATGCCGGAGTGTTTCTGCCGGTGGATGTGGTGGCCAATCAGTTGGTCGGGCGACGCTCCCCCTACGGCACAGAGCTGACGGCGATTTTCGTCTCGGCCCGCTCTGAAGCCGATCTGCCCGCTGCCGAGTTCCAAATCCGCAACCTGCTGCGCCGGCGGCACCAATTGGTGGGAGAAGATGACTTCATCATCCGCAACCAAAAGGTGCTCCTGGATGGGTCGGCCAGGATTTTGAGCCTGTTGCGGGTGCTGCTGACGGGCACGGCGGCCCTCTCCCTGCTGGTGGGAGGGGTGGGGATCATGAATGTGATGCTTATCTCAGTTGCGGAACGCACCCATGAAATCGGGCTGCGCAAGGCGATTGGGGCGGATAGCCGGCAGATTTTGCAGCAGTTTGCCGCCGAAGCGATTTTCATTGCCGTGACCGGGGGGGTGCTCGGGATCCTCCTCAGCAGCGGCCTGCTGGTGGCGGTGCAGGTGTTCACCCCCTTGGCCACCCAAGTCGATGGGGTGGCAGTGGGAGTGGCGTTCTCCCTGTCCACTGGGATTGGGCTAGTCTTTGGCATTTTCCCGGCCCGCAAAGCGGCGCAACTGGATCCCATTGAGGCCCTGCGGGCTTAGAGCTCGTATCCAAACAGGCGGGGATCCGCCGGCTGCCCATCGAGATCCGCCAGGCCATATTCTGCCCAGCGGCGATCCACCAAGCGGGCCACCTCCGGATCTGGAGCAAGGGGCTCCCGCCAGGGAGCATCGGTTTCCGGGGGGATCTTGGTGGTGGCATCAATGCCCATCTTGCCTCCCAGACCCCGTCTTTCGGTGGCAAAATCCAGGGCGTCGAAGGGATTGTCCGGCAGAATAAACACATCCCGCTGCGGATCCACCCGCGAGCACAGGCACCACAGCACCTGCCGTGGATCCCGGACGTTGATATCCTTGTCCACCACGATCACAAACTTGGTGTAGCTAAATTGGGGCAGGGCGCTCCAAAAAGCCAAAGCCGCCCGCCGCGCTTGGCCGGGGTAGGCTTTGTCGAGGGAAAGAATAGCGGCCTTGTAGCCCAGCGCCTCCATCGGCAAAAAGAAATCTACAATCTCCGGCACCTGCTGCCTGAGGATGGGGGTGTAGATGCGGTTCAGGGCCAGCGCCATCATGTCGTTTTCTTTGGGGGGCTTGCCGCTGAAGGTGGTGAGATAGATGGGATCCCGGCGGTGGGTCAAGCAGTGGAAGCGAATCAGAGGGGCCTGCTCGTTGCGGGGGCCGTAGTAACCGATGTGATCCCCGGCAGGCCCGTCGGGGGCCACTTCCCCAGGGGTGATGGTGCCCTCCAAAACGATCTCAGCATGAGCCGGCACCTGCAGATCCACCGTTTTGCACTGGGCCAGGTGCAACCCTTCTCCGGCGTAGAGACCGGCAAACAGCCACTCGGACAGATCCACCGGCAGAGGTGTGGCCGCCGCCAGAATCACCACCGGATCCACCCCCACTGCCACCGCCACCTCCAACTTTTGGCCCAGGGCCGCCGCTTTGCGCAGATGCCGAGTCGCCCCCCGCACCGACAGCCATTGCACCGTCATGGTGTTGCGGCTTTGCAACTGCAGGCGGTACACCCCCACGTTGGGGATCCCGTTTTCCGGGTCTTTGGTGACCATCAGGCCCAAGGTCAGCACCCGTCCGGCATCGCCGGGGTAGACCCGCAACAGGGGCAATTGGGTGAGATCCACTTCCTCTCCCCGCAGCACCACCTGCTGACAGGGAGGGATCAGATCCCGGCTGGGTCTCGCTTTGAAGACGCTAAGCAGCGCCTGTCCCAACTCCACTGCCTGGGCAAAGCTCCGCGGTGGCCGCGGCTGGTAAAGCAGGGCCAGCTTTTTCCCCAGTTCCTCCAGATCCTGAGGCTGCTCCATTCCCAAAGCCCAGCAAATGCGCTCCACCGTGCCCAGGGTGTTGATGAGCAGCGGCATTGAGGATCCCTTCACCCGCTCAAACAGCAGCGCCGGCCCCCCGCAGGCCAAGAGGCGATCGGCAATCTCGGCAATTTCCAGATCCGGATCCACTTCTGCCGAAATGCGGCGGAGCTGACCACGGGATTCCAGCAGAGCAATAAAACGGCGTAGATCTCTGGGCATGAAAGGGAACCTAAGGGCTTACTTGTCGCGATTGAGGGCTAACCCGCTCATGAAGGGCTTCTGCAGCGCAATAAACACCAGCAGCGGCGGGATACTGGCGATGATCGCCCCCAGCATCATGGGGCCATAGGAGGCCGAGCTATCCAGATTGAGCAGGGATTGCAGCCCCACCTGCACCACTTGTCGCTCTCGGCCTTGCACGATCAAGCGGGGCCACAGGTACATATTCCAAGCGTAAACGAAGTGAATCACCGCCTGCGCCCCGATGGCGTTCCAGCTCAAGGGGATCAGCACCTGGGTGAGAAATTGCAGCGGGTTGGCCCCGTCCAGTTGGGCCGCCTCCGCCAGCTCGCGGGGAATGTTGGAAAAATGCTGGCGGAACAAAAACGTGGCCGTGGCGCTGGCCAGAAAGGGCACGATTAAAGCGTAGTAGGTGGATCCCCAGCCCAAGTTGGTGACCAACCGCAGCAGGGCAATGATCAAGATTTCTGTGGGCATCATCAGCGTGATCAGCACAAAGCCAAAGGCCAGCCCTTTGCCGGGAAAGCGGAAGTACACAAAGGCCAGCCCGGCTAGCAGCGACAAAACCGTCTTGCCCACCGTGATTGCCACCGCCACGATGGTGCTGTTGACCATGTAGTGGCCCAAGTGCCGCGCCACCATCACCTGATGCCAGTTGAAGGCAAAAGAGGAGCCAAAGGTCAATTGATAGCGGAACACCTCGGCATTGTTCTGGGTGCTCACGAGCAGGGCGTACAACACCGGAAATCCCAGAACCAAGCAGGCCAGCACCAGGCCCAAATGCACATACCAACGCTCCGGGATCCAGCGCCGCCAACGCCAGGGAGAAGGCTCCACCCGAGTTGAACTGGGCTGGGCCACTTGAGATCGGGGATCCTGCAACAGTTGGGCCATGGCACCTCCGGACAGCAAACGCTGATGAGCAGATGGAGTTTCTGGGTCGATCTTTGGCTTCTCTTGTGAGGATAATCTGCCAGAGTTAAGGGCAACCTAAGGAAGGCCGGTCGCCTTAGCGGTGCGGAGCACCTCTGCCCAGACTTGCGAGTGCTTTCACCGGCGGGAGGAAACGGGTAGAGTAGAACAGCAGTATCTGGATAACCCAAGAGAGGATCCCATGACTCGAGGCTTTGGCCCCTTCGGCAAAATCCAAGAAGCGCTCAAGAAAGCCCAAGAGGTGCGCGATGGCGCTCAAAGGCTGCAAAAAGAGCTGGAAGAGATGGAGATCGTCGGCGAAGCCGGCAATGGGCTGGTGAAAGTGACGGTAAACGGCAACCAAGAACCCCTTAAGGTCTCTCTGGATCCCCAGATTCTCCAGGAGTCGGTGGATGTGGTAGAGGACTTGCTCCTGACGGCGATGGTGAACGCCTACACCCAATCTGCTGAGACGATGCGCAAACGCATGGAAGAGCTGACCGGAAACATCAGTCTGCCGGGGTTGGGACTGGGTTGAGCCCCACTTGCTTAACCCCGCTTGCTTAACTCTGTATGTACACTCGCCCCTTGGCTCGCCTCATCGAAGAGCTGCAACGGCTGCCCGGCATTGGCTCCAAAACCGCTCAGCGCCTAGCTCTCCACTTGATCAACCGGCCTGCCGGCGAGATCGAGGCCCTGGCCAAAGCCCTGCTGGAAGCCAAGCAAACCGTTCGGCACTGTTCCATCTGCTTCAACTGGTCGGCGGAGGATCCCTGTGAGATTTGCCGTTCGCCACAGCGGGATCCCTTGCTGTGGTGCGTGGTGGCCGACGTCAAAGACTTGATTGCGATGGAGCGCACCCGCGAGTTCAAGGGGCTCTACCACGTTTTGGGCGGCCTCATCTCCCCCATGAACGGGATCGGGGTCGATCAACTGCACATCCGCGAGCTGGTGGCTCGGGTGGCACGGGAAAAACCGCAGGAGCTGATCTTCGCCCTCAGCCCCAGTGTAGAGGGAGAGGTGACCATGCACGTGGTCAAGGATTACCTGAAGCCGGTTGCCCCCACCTTGCGCATGACCCGCCTGGCCTTCGGCCTGCCCATGGGATCCGAGCTGGAATACGCCGACGAGGTCACCCTGGCCCGTGCCTTGGAAGCGCGGCAGGAGTTGTGAGCCGCTCAGCCCCTCAATCGCAGCCGGTTACCCCCTCCGCGCAGTAGGTGCTCCACCAGGGGTTGAAGTTGGCAGGATCCTCCGGCAGAGTGCTGATGTTCAGAAGTTCCTGGAAGCTGCTGTTGCGGCCTCCGTAGCGCAGGTGCATGTGCACCGGATCCCCGTGGGGTGCCCGCAGAATCACATAGGTGAAGGTCTCGCAACTGGCGTCTGCTCCAGGCTGCAACTGAAACAAATCCCAGATGGAACTTAAGGAGCGCTCAGGGTAGTAGAAGGGATCCGGCGCAGCCCCCCGATAGGCGTAGCGACATTTTTCCGCCAGGGGCTTTTTCCCTTCCAGGTCGGCATAAAAGGAGAAAAACTCCATCTTCTCGAACTTCACCCGCTTTTGGATTGCGCGGATCGTTGGCCGATTGTTCCAGGGACGTATCCAGAGTGAAAACACCATCAATTCCCAGGTAGGGCACTTTATAAGCATTGGGGGACACAATCTGCAGCTCTAAGGCTGCCGCAGCCGCTCCAAAACCCAAGAGACTCAAGCTGCCGATCAGCCAGGCTAGGGCCGTTGAAGAACAAACTTGACGAGAGGGCATAAAACTTCGTCATGCCTGTATTGTGCAGTAAAGTCCAGACCAGTCTAAGAAAAGCTTTGAGCTCGTACTATCCCACTGGGGGGCATCTGGCGAGAAATTCGCCGACTGCAGGTGCAGCTTTGGGGAACGGGATCCTAAGACAAGGCAGTAAAATTGAGGTCAGGCTCACCGTAGAGGGGCCAGGTTGGCTGCCCAAGCCTGACTGTCTGGAAACTGTTTTGAAAGCGAGGAAAACCCCGTGGAGCTAGCTGAGATTGAGGAGTTGATGAACAAAGCTGTGCAAGCCACACAGCGCTCCTTTAATACGGTGCGCACCGGGCGGGCCAATTCCAGCCTGCTGGATCGCATTCAGGTGGAGTACTACGGCGTGCCCACTCCCCTGAAGGCCCTGGCCAGCCTCACCACGCCAGACTCCAGCACTCTCTTGATCCAGCCCTTTGATCCCTCGACCTTGGCGGCCATTGAGCGGGCCATTGTTGCCTCTGACCTAGGTCTAACCCCCAGCAACGACGGCAAGGTGGTGCGGCTCAACATTCCCCCCCTGACAGAAGAGCGGCGCAAAGAGCTGAGCAAACAGGTGGCCAAGCTGGCCGAAGAGGGGCGAGTCTCGATCCGCAACATCCGGCGGGATGGCATTGACTCGGTGCGCAAGCGAGAGAAAAATGGCGAGCTGTCTGAAGATGAGTCCAAAAGCTTGCAGGATGCCATCCAGAAGCTGACCGACCGCTATATCAAAAAGATCGATGAGCTGCTGGCAGAAAAAGAAAAGGAGCTGACGACGCTGTAAAAGCTCCTTGTGGACATAACTCCCCACGCTACTGGCCTGCTTCTGCATAGCCGTAGGACGGGGTTAAAGACCCCATTTTTTGATCAAAACTCGACACTCATCCCGAAACTTCAAGGTTTCCACTTGCCCCTCGAAGTCGGGCAGCCGTTCGTTTCTCCTCGTCCAATTCCAACAAGAGGGATCCCGGCTTAGGCCAGGATGGAAGAGCGGAATACGACAACTCTTGCCGCAATGGATCTGATCCTGTGCCATCAATCGGCGGATTTCGACACCCTGGGGGCGGCGGTGGGAGCGGCCCGCCTGTATCCGGGTGCCCGCATCGCCTTGACCGGGGGATCCCTGCCGGGGGTGCAGGAGTTTTTGGCCTTGTACCGAGATGAATTTCCCCTCATCGAGCTGCGCTCTGTGGATCCGGGACAGGTGCAGCGGTGGATTGTTGTGGACTGTCACGATCCGGATCGCTTGGGCAAAGCTGCCGCTTGGTTAAGCGTCCCCGGCGCGCAGATTGAGATTTTCGACCATCACCTCAGGGATCCGGAAACCCCACCGGATGGCTTTTGGCCGCAGCAGCAGGTGAACTGTCATATCGAGGCCGTGGGGGCCACCTGTACCTTGCTGGTGGAGCGGCTGCAGGCTGCTGGGATCCCTCTCAGCCCTTTTGAGCGGCTGGCGCTGGCTTTGGGCATTCACATGGATACGGGATCCCTGACCTTCCCGGAGACCACCGCCCGCGATGCTGCTGCCCTGAGCTGGCTGTTGGATCAGGGGGTGAACCTGGTCTTGTTGCGGCGCTTTTTGGGGGATGGCCTCACCCCAGAGATGCGCGAGCTGCTCAGCCAGGGGTTGGCCCAGATGCAGGTGCAGCAGGTGGGGGAGTATCGCCTGGGAGAGTGGCTGCTGGAGCTGCCGGAGTTTGTGCCCGGCTTGGCTGGCCTGGTGATGCGGCTGATGGATCTGACGGGAGTGGATGTGCTGCTCTTGGTGGCGCGGCAGGGGGAGCGGCTCAGCCTGATCGGGCGGGCGCGGCAGGAGTTTGCCCAGTTGGGCAGGGTGATGGCCCTCTACGGCGGCGGTGGACACGATTGTGCTGCAGCAGCCACGTTAAAAGCCAGCCCAGAGCAGCCTTTGCCCGACCCGGCCCAAGTCATGGCGGCTCTCAGGCAGGCTGTCAAAGAGCGGATCCCGCCCCCGGTGACGGCCAAAGATTTGATGTCGGCTCCGGTGCGCACCATCCGACCGGAGATCACCATCGACGAGGCCCAGCGGGTGCTGCTGCGCTACGGCCATTCCGGCCTGGTGGTGGTGGACGCTCAAGGTCGCCTGGTGGGGGTGATCTCGCGGCGGGATATCGATATCGCCCTGCATCACGGGTTTGGCCATGCCCCCGTCAAGGGCTACATGACCACCGACGTGAAAACCCTCTCCCCCGACACCCCCTTGGCGGAGATTCAGCGGTTGATGGTGCAGTGGGATATTGGCCGCCTGCCGGTTCTCCAGGATGGACAGTTGGTGGGCATTGTAACTCGCACCGATGTGTTGCGGCACCTACACGAGTTGCCGGCCCTCTCACCGCAGTTGGCTTTGCCCACCCTTTCCTGCCCTTTGGATCTCACCTTCGCGGCCCTGTCGGAGCGGCATCGACAGTTGCTGGAGCAGGCCGCCCACATCGCCGATGAGAAGGGCCTGAGGTTGTATCTGGTGGGGGGAACGGTGCGGGATCTGCTGCTGCACCGGTGGGGACGGCAGCCCTCACCCAACCTGGAGCGGCTGGATCTGGACTTGGTGGTGGATGGGCCCTACTCTCCGGCCCTGGATGGGACGGATCCCCCGGGCTGGGGCTTGATTTTGGGACAAGCGCTCAAACAGCACTTCCCAGAAGCGCGGCTGGAGATCCACGGCAAATTCCAAACGGCGGCCTTGATCTGGCCAGGAGGCTTTTGTGTGGATATCGCCAGCGCCCGCACGGAGTTTTATCCCTACCCGGCCTCTCCCCCCGAAGTGGCCATGGGATCCATTCAGCAAGACCTCTATCGGCGGGATTTTTCCATCAACGCCTTGGCCTTGCGCCTCAACGGCCCCCAGCGAGGACAGGTGCTGGATTTTTTCGGCGGACAAGCGGATCTGCAACAGGGGATCATCCGGGCATTGCACCCCAACAGCTTCATCGAGGATCCCACCCGCATTTATCGGGCGGTGCGCTTTGCGGTGCGCCTGGGCTTCGCCCTGGACTCGACCACAGAAAAATGGATCCGCGCTGCCGTGGCCAGTGGTCTGCACGATGCCGTCGGCGGGGATCGCCTCAAGCAGGAGCTGGCCTACATTCTCGGATCCCGCGATTGGCCCCAAGCCTTTGAGCGGCTGGCAGAATGGGGAGCTTTGCGCTGTATTCACCCCGACCTGGAGTGGGATCCCTCCCTGTGTCAGCGGTTGCAACGGGTGGGCCGCTGGGCCTATCACTTTCGCCGCCGCTATCCTGAGCTGGGATCCCAGGAGATCTGGCAACTGCGCCTAGAGGCTCTCCTCCTCACCCTACCCCAAGCCCCCCAGGTGGCCAGCCAACTCCACCTTACCCAAGCAGGCATCGAACGCCTCAGCCATTTCCCCCATTACCAAACCCTGTTGGCCCAACTGGATCCCGGCACCCTCTCTCCGGCCCAGGTGGTGCAACTGCTGCAGGGGCTGCGGATCCCGGCGGTGATTTTGGTGGCCGGGATCGCCCCCAAGCCGGCCCGGCGGTTGATCTGGCGCTACTTGCAGGAGTGGTACTGGGTGAAGCCGCTCCTCAACGGCCACGATCTGCGTCGTCTGGGTTACAAGCCAGGTCGCCCCTTCCAAGCCATTTTGGAGCAACTGCGTTGCCTCACCCTGAACGGCGAACTCACCACCCCGGCAGAAGCTGAAGCCTGGCTACAAGAACACTTCCCCCTGCCACAGGCTGGGCCAAAGTAAGAAGGTCGAATCAGTCGAAATAGAAGAGAGTCACCAACTTGTGTTGCTCCTCGGCGTGCTTGCAGGCATCCAGCAGCGTGACGCTGTCGTGGAAAACAAAGCAGATCAACTGCTGGCACTTGCTGATGATCTCCAGGTTGCACAGGCGGCTGGCCTCCGCCAGGGGAAGATGGTCGTTTTCCGGATGCTCCACCAGATGCAGCACCTGCTCCAGGCTGGCCCGCGACTCTGCCGGCTGTCGCTCCAAACTCTGGGGCAAGATCACCGTCAAGGACTTCATATCCGCCCGCATCGCCCCCCGAATGACGGCCAAGTTGGTGCCAATGGCCCCAGAGGTGAGGATCTGATTGCCGGTAAGGGCCAGGGCATAACTGAGGGTCTCGATCAAATACTGATGGGTAATGGGCACATGACGGCTGCCCAGGATGGCCACTCGCTTCGGCCCAACTTGCTGAATGGCGGCCAACTCCTGCAAAAACGTATCAACGCTGGTGGGGACATCAATAGACTGGGTCAACGGGATCCCTCGGCAGATTCTCTAGATCTTGGCTAGGCTATGCTATCTCAAATTTTCGCTTTGGGATCCGGCCAAGTTGACGCTCTACGGCTTCAGCCCCAAACTTTTGGTGGAGTGCTCAGGCTGTCTGCAGCAAGCTGGGCTTGGCTTTGCGCAGAAGATCCCGCCTGGATGTGGATGGTGTAGCTCATACTGCTGTGAACGCCCTTGCCCAGCCAATGGCCGTAAATGGGAGCGGCATCTCTGGGGTAAGCGCTGGCCGCCAAAGCCACATGACCATCGGCCACGGCCAACCCCTGGGTGGGGTCAAAGCCCCGCCAACCGGCCCCCGGCAAGTACACCTCCGCCCAAGCGTGCAAATGACGGCGCACAGGCTCTGGGGGTTCTCCACCCCTGCTCTCCCCCGAAGGCTGCGAGGGGCTGACCTGGTAGCCACTGACAAAGCGCGCGGCCAAGCCTACCGTACGGCAGACCTCCATGAACACCAGGGCCAAATCGCGGCAGGCTCCGGTTTTGCGATGCCAGGTCAAGCCGGCAGGCCAGGGATCCCCCTTTTCCCGCAAGATGTGGCGGCATTCTGAATAGATGCGCTGGTTCAGCGCCGGCAGAAAAGCTGTCGTTTCCCCCTGCACGTGATCCCATAGCTCCCAGGCCAAGGCCTGGATGCCGGGATCCGCCTGAGCCGTCAGATAAGGCTGTAATTGGGCTGCCAGCGTGCTGGGATAGTCGATGGGGAGATGGGTGGCCCAATCGCAGAGCAGGTAGTCGAAGGGATTCTGCCGCAGGGTGAGCACCGTGGCCTGAGTTTGGATGCGCAAGTGCTCGGTGGGATCCCCAAACCAGAGCCGAACCGCCGCGTTGCCCTCCAGGTCCACCAGCGCCGATTGGCCCACCGGCTGCGGATCCACCTGCAACTCAAAAGCCAGGAGAGTTTGGATCCCGTCGCAGCGCGGTCGCAATCGCACCGTGTGGGGCTCCAGTTGGACTGGACGACTGTAGCGATATTCGATGAGATGGCGGATCTGAATTTGCACAGGCCAAATGACGGGCAAGAGGTTTCACCACAGGCAGCCGAGCCTTGAGATCAGGTAACCCAAACTGCTCTCGAATCAAAGCCAGGAGGTAGCTGTATCCTCTGCCGGGGAGCTTTGAAACTTTATCTGAGTTTGAGATCTCCGAGAGCTCTGCCCTGCCTCCCCAATCATCGAAACCTTCAGCTTAGAGCGAATATACTCCCCGGCCCGTACAGGAGCATAGCGAGGGGGGTTTGCTGCATTCTGGCATGTGGGCAGGCATTCAATCCAAGCCCCAGCCTGCTCAAGGAAAGAAACTGGAGACATAGCCGACATAGAGACAGGTGCTCAGAACAGCTCCTACCCTACAAAGAGAACTTGCCCCAAGACTGTGTGGGCGGATACCCCCTCAAAGCCAGCGCCAGCTCAACCCCATATCCAAACTAGGGATATTCTTGCTTGGCCTGTTGCCAGAGCATGACTCTAGTCAATGATACGCTGGACTATACTGAAAATAATGTACAGTATGTTCAGTATGGCTGCTTGGTATGGCTAGGTATGTGAAACCGAGAGAAGCGGCGGATTATTTTGGGGTGTGTCTCCACACCTTGAGGCGATGGGAACAAAAGGGCTGGATCAATGCAATACGTACACCATCCGGTAGGGCGAGAAGGTATGACCTCGACAGCTACATTGGCCTCCGGCCCGCTGACGCGAACAAAGCGCCCAGAAAGGCCAAACGAGTCGTTTTGTACGCCCGAGTCAGCAGTCGAGGGCAGAAACCAGACTTGGAGAGATAGATTGCAAGACTGGTTAACCTCTATCCTGGAGCCGAAGTGGTCGGAGAGGTTGGCGGCGGTCTCGACTTCAAAAGACCGAAGTTCCTTGCCTTATTGGAACGAGTCCGTGCGGGAGATGTCGGAACAATTGTGGTCGCTCACCGGGATCGACTCTGCCGGTTTGGATTTGAGTTCGTTGAGTGGTACTGCCGTCAATACGGATGCGAAATCTTGGTTCTCGATGACGATCGCCTTTCTCCCCAACAGGAACTGGTTGAGGATATCCTCACCATCCTGCACTGCTTCAGCAGTCGGCTCTACGGACTCAGAAAATACTGGGCTGCAATCGAGAAAGATACGGATTTATCCGGAACCAGCGCTGGCTAAGGTTTGGAAGCATTGGCAAGCGGCGTGCCGGTACTGCTACAACCAAGCGATTGCCTATCAGCGTCAGCATGGCACCCCAAAAACGGCCAGAAAGCTGCGGGACATCATCCTGCGCTCCGACCTGCCCGGGTGGGTGAAGGACGCCCCTTGCCACATCAAGCAGAACGCGGTCGTCGAGGCGTGGCTGGCGTTTCGCCGAAGCAAAGACGCGAGGTTTCGCAGTGTGCGGGACAGGTCGCATACGCTGCAATTCAACGCCGGCAACTTTCGCAATGGGACGTGGTATCCGAAACTCACCCGAGGTTTGGCGTTCCGTGCATCCGAGGAGATGCCCAGAGAATGGGCACGCGGAACTGAGCTAATGCGGGTGAAAGACAGATGGTATGCCATCTTTCCTGAGCCCGTGAACGAGCAGTGTTCGTTAGCAAAGGGGGTGATTGCGCTTGACCCTGGAGTAAGAAGTTTCTTCACAGGGTTTGATGGGGCAGGTTTTGTAGATATTGCCAAAGGGGACTTTGGTAGAATCACTCGGCTGTGCTACCACCTAGACGATCTGCAATCTAGGCTGAGTAAAGCACCGAGACCCAAGCGTAGGCGAATGCGGCAAGCGGCGTTTCGTCTGCGGGAGAGAATCAGGAACTTGGTGGACGAGTGCCATCGCAAGGTAGCGGCGTTCCTAACGGATAACTACCGATTGATATTCCTCCCCACTTTCGAGTCAGCCAAGATGGTTGCCAAGGCAGGGAGGAAGTTTGGTAGCAAGACGGCAAGGGCGATGCTCACCTGGGCGCACTACCGGTTCAAGCAGTTCCTGAAGTTTCAAGCCAAGAAGAAAAACGTGGTCGTCGTGGAAGTATCGGAAGCGTACACCAGCAAAACCTGTACCAAGTGCGGGCACATCCACACCAAGTTGGGTGGCGCAAAGGTGTTTAGATGCCCAAAGTGCAACCATAGGTTGCCACGAGATTGGCAAGGCGCTCTGGGTGTTATGCTCAGAGCTTTGCGGGATACCGCCTTTCTGTTCGGACTCCGTCCCGCTAACGCGAACGGACTCCGTCCCGCTGACGCGGTCGCGTTAGCGTCGCGTAGCGACAACGGAAACAGGCAGAATGCTATCGCTTCACCGTTGAGCAGTAGTGCTCAGCAGTGTTCAGCGTAAATGTATCAGGACTTCCAGCTCCTGGAAACTGCGTCCTTTCAGAAGGGAGCTTATGCCATCGCCGGGCAGGGATCCCGCTGGTTCCTGAGCCAGCTCTTCCATGGGCAAAAAACGGCGAGCAAAGCGCAGGTTGGTTTGGGTTAGAGCTTGGGCAGCATCCAAACCATACCAACGGCCCAAGTTGACCAGGGCAAAAAGCAGATCCCCCAGTTCGGCTTCCTGCCGAGTTGGATCGGGGGGATCCCTCTCCAATTCTCGACGCAGCTCGGCTTCTTCCTCGCGGATCTTGGCCCAGATCCCCTCCACCGTTGGCCACTCAAACCCTGCCCCCACCACTTTGCAGGAAATTTTCAGGGCAGCCATTAGGGGAGGCAAACTTTGGGCATAGTGCAGCAGTTTTTGGCCAAGGCTTTGATCCGGTCGCTCCCCTTGCTTGATCTGTTCCCAGGAGCGGTGCAACTCCGGAAGGTCTGCCGGCACAGCATCCCCAAACACATGGGGGTGACGGCGGATGAGCTTATCGGCAATTCCCGCAGCCACAGCTTCCAGATCAAAGTGGTTCTGCTCGGCAAAGATCTGAGACTGCAACACCACCTGCAACAACAAATCCCCCAGCTCTTCGGCAATTGCTGCCGGATCCCCGGCTCGAATGGCAGCTACCGTCTCATACGCTTCTTCAAGAATGTAGGGGGTCAGAGACTCCGGAGTTTGGGCCCGATCCCAGGGACATCCATCGGGGGCACGCAACCGAGCAACAACAGCCGCCAAACGACTCAGGTGCGAGGTAGAGGCGGAACGCTCCAGATAGAGGTGGGCAAAATGCCCCGTTGCTTGGGGATCCCAGCTTTGGAGCGTCAATGGGCCGGCCACCACCTCTAAGCCCTCCGTTAACAACGTAACAGGCTGGACAGGAGCACAGACCTGTTGCAAAACACTGCGCAGCTCCGCCGGATCCTTTCCCCCACAGCTTTTCAGCAGTAGGGATCCCTGCTCCGCAGTAGACCACCGAGCCAGAGCTTGTTGCCAGTCGGGCTGAAGACTATCCAGCGTTTGCAGCATGGTCAAAAGGGTAGGTGCGGCCCAAATCCAAAAGGCGGCTGAGCTGCTCCAGATCGATGAAACTCAACTCCAAAAGAATCATCAGCAACGGCCCTTGCTGGCGATGTTGCAGCTTCTTGGCCAGGCTCAGTTGAGAACGGTCGATGATGCCCGTTTGCAAGAGATATTCCTCAAGGGCTGGGGGGGGAATGGGATCTAGCATGGTCGTTTCGCAGCGCTGAAGAAGGACAAATATGAAACTGAGAAGATAGTAAACTAACGTAACTATTCTTAACACTCCTACAGAGTTTCGGCAAAGATCCGGCTGGCAAATAGGCCACAGGTGAGCTTACCAAGCCCTGTGCCCACAGCTCCACGGCAAGAAAACCCCTAAATTGCCTCAGCAAATGAGGTTTCTGTATCCAAGGACACAAAAAATGGGTACCAAGAGTTCATGGTATGGTAGCAAATTGGCGATCAGTTGGCAGCACCCCGAAAGGCCGACTGCTTTTTCTTTGTGGGAAAAACCAACTCACCTTGCAAGATGTTACCTTTTTATCTCGTTGAATCCTCGTGCTTGATAAAAATCTTACAACAATTCTTCGGGGATCCAATCTGTTCGGCTCCTCTGGGATCTGCCCTAATGCTGTCATCCTGCTCGGGTTCGGTTTTGGGCATACATCGTCCTACGTTCAGCTAAGCTAGAGACACTTGCCACATGGACTCCCGTCATGTCTGAAGCCCAGGGTTTACTGCCAGTGGGGGCAACGGTTCAAGTGGTGGAGATGCCTCCTTACCTAAAAACGGCTGACCCAATGCCGATGTTGCGCCCGGCCCATTTGATCCGCTTGCACGAACAAGGGGTGATCCTGCAGCGGCGGCTGTTGGGCACCTACAGTGTGCAGTTTGCCAATGGCATCTTTCTCATAGACGGAAAATATCTCGCGCCGGTGGGATCCCTGTCCTGACATGCCCATCTCTCCTCCGAGCCAGCTGGATGGGTTTGCCGGCCTTTAGAACCTTTGGGAGCTGGCAGCTTTCTGCAGAAGCGAGCCTTCAACTGGCCGGCGGACTTTCGCGATAGCCTGACGCTTCAGCGAGCTCAGTTGCTTATTCCCGTCAGCGGTGTCGAAGTAGCTGACAGACCTGCCCAGCTTTTGGTAGCTGGTTTTGCGATCTGCCACCGCCGCGCTGTAGAGGGCTCAGCACATCCGCCCCCAGTGGTGCAAGAGTTTTTCTTGCTGGCGACTGGGATAAAGCTGGGCCGCGGCAGCGTTGCGTAGCCACAAAGTGACGCAGGGGGTTACCCTGCCATAGGGTGCCAGTCCGCTGCGCTGAGACTGGAGACTGCCGCGCATCAGGTTAACTCATGTTAATTTGGGGGCATCTTCCTCTTTCTTCCCGCGGTCTCTATGAGCATTCAACTTCCTCGCTGGCTAGAACTGGCCTTGCCTTTCTTTCATCCTGTGCTGATGATTTTGGCGTTTGCGCTGGCCCTGTATGCCCTTTACCTGGGTCTGCAAGCGCGACGGGTGCGCACTGCCTCGGCAGAAGAACGCAAGGAGCTGATCAAAGGGAAGTTTGGTCAGCGGCATTTCCTCGCCGGATCCCTGTTCTTGGTGTTGATGGTGTTCGGGGCGCTGGGCGGCATGGGGGTTACCTACCTGAACAATGGCAAGCTGTTTGTTGGGCCTCACCTGCTGGCTGGGTTGGGCATTGTGGCCTTGGTGGCCAGCTCTGCGGCTCTAGCACCGCTGATGAAAGACGGGCAAAAGGTCTGGGCGCGTAATGTGCATGTCCTATTAAACGTGGTGATCCTGGCGATCTTGGGTTGGCAGGCGGTGACCGGCTTCCAGATTGTGCAGCGCATCGTCGACCAAATGCTGACCACACCCCAGGTGGCTTAATCTCCCCGAAAGACCCATGCAACCCTGAACAGGGCTGAGCTTTGGGAGGACTTTGTCCCGCTGGTGCGAGCCGAGAAGTCCGTCGACCCAAAGACTTCGGCCTCCCCTTTTCGGAACCCAGAGCTTCATCATGTCAGAATGGCAGAGCAGGCGCTGCATCCTTCGGCTGTAGAGGGGCGCAGTCTTGTTGCCGATACCCAGTTAACGCAACGGTTCTCCCTATGTCGGTTAGCCCTCTTCCCAGTTGGGTCAAGCGTTCCATCGGCAAAGCCAGCGAGACTTCAGCGGTGCAGCAGGTGATCAAGCAGCGGGGCCTGCACACCATTTGTGAGGAGGGGCGCTGTCCAAACCGAGCCGAGTGCTACAGCCAAAAAACCGCTACATTTCTGTTGATGGGAGGGATCTGTACCCGCGCCTGCTCTTTTTGCCAGGTGGCCAGTGGACGGCCCGCACCGTTGGATCCCGCAGAACCGGAGAAAGTGGCCGAGGCGGTTGAGCTGCTTGGGCTCCGCTATGTGGTGCTGACCTCGGTGGCCCGCGACGATCTGCCCGACCAGGGATCTGGTCGCTTTGTGGAGGTCATGGAGGCAATTCGGCGGCGCTGCCCCGGCACCCAGATCGAGGTGCTCACCCCCGACTTTCGCGGGGATCGCGAGTGCATTGCCCGTGTGGTGGCTGCCCAGCCTGTTTGCTACAACCACAACATCGAAACGGTGCGACGCCTCTCCCAGGCAGTACGGCGCAGCTCCGGCTACGACTTGTCCTTGCGGGTTTTGCGAACGGTCAAGGAGCTGAATCCTGGATTACCCACCAAGTCTGGGCTGATGCTGGGGCATGGGGAGACCCGCGCAGAAGTGCTGGAAACTTTCCGGGATCTGCTGGCGGTGGGATGCGATCGTCTGACTCTGGGGCAATACCTACAACCTTCCTTGGCCCATCGCCCTGTGGAACGCTACTGGACTCCGGAAGAGTTTGCCGAGCTGGGCCAGATAGCCCGCCAGATGGGGTTTCGCCAGGTGCGCTCAGGGCCATTGGTGCGCAGCTCCTACCACGCTGCCGAAATGGTTGAGAACTAGGCCAGGGAGCTTGGCAGAGAGGCTGTGCAGTCTGTCATAGCCAACCTTTCCCGTCCGATCAAGGCACGAAGGCCCGCTTCCAGGCCGAACGCTCGGGCTGCAAACCGGCTGAGCACCTGTGGCGCCAGGGATCCCAGGCGATACAGGCTGACCCCCGCCACCAGACCCGGCAAAAGGCCGTTGCCCCAGTCTCCCCACAGCCAGGAACTCACCCCTTCCGCCAGCAGCAGCAGAGCCCCATTGAGCAGCAGCGGTCGCCACAGCCCCTCGCGAAAGGAGACCAGCCCCCTCCACAAGGCCGTCCGGGGTAGGTGAAGCCGCACTCCCAAGCCCAACAGCCAAAAGCCATCCAGCAGTGGGGCCAACAGCAAATCCAACCCCAGCGGAGCCAAGCCCACCACAATCCCCTTGCCGAGGGCGAAAATCCTGCCCCATTGCTCCACAAAGCGGGCATGATGCTGCCACTGTTTTTCCAGAATCTGGGCCTGAACCCGGTCCAGCCGCTTCAACACATTCAAAGCCAGGAGGGATCCCGCCTCGGTTTGCAAAATCTGCAGAATTCGCCCCCGCAAGGCTTCAATTTGGGGTGCAGGCCGTTCCCATTCCAAAGTAATGCGGCCATCCGGCCAGTGGGTGCGGACTTTCAGAGGTTTTGGGCAAGCGGCCACGGTCAAAATCTCCTGCGGCGATACCCAGCCTAGGTGGCGGCTGATCTGGGCACAAATGGCCTGCAACTCCGCTTCGGAGTAGAGATCGCATTTGTTCAACACCAGCAGGATGGGCTTGTATAGAGTGCGCAGCTCCGAGAGAGCTTGGTATTCCAACTGGGTCAGGTCGGTGGCGATGACAAACACGATCAAATCCGCCGAGCGGGCCACATCCCAGGCCAACTGTTCGCGGGCTTCTCCTTCCACTTCGTTCAAACCCGGAGTATCCACCAGCCTCACCCGCCAAGGGATCCCTGGCCCCGGCTGCCACAGCAGGGATTGGGGCTGCTGAGTGACCCCATTGAGGGGGCCCACCTTCAATCGCTCCTCGCCGGTTAGGGCGTTCAGGACGGCCGACTTGCCACGGTTGACCAGCCCAAACACCGCAATGGAAAACAGCCGCGCGGTGAGGCGCTTGCGCAAAGTGGATAGAGCCCTGAACTCCGGTTGTAAATCCCGACGGCTGGCCAGAGATTGCCAATGATCCCAGCACCTTTGCAAAACGGTTTCGGCTTGGGTCAAGGGAGTGGTCATAGACAGGGGCAATGGACTAACCCTCACTCTAGAGGGAATTGCCCCTCAGGGCTAGCCGTTTCTCCCCCCCAGCGTGGGGAATCCAAACCCCACAAAATAGGGCATGATCACCCTAGGGTTCCGCCGAATCTCCTATGCTGTACCGCCTTCCCCAATCTCTGAAATGGCTTCGTGTGGGTGGATCCCATCGTTCTAAGCAAGAGCGCCAGATCGTGCGCAGCCTGCTGGCCTTTGCCGGGGCGCTGCTGGTTATGGATGTTGTGCTTCTGAGCGCCCTTCGCTAGTCCAACTTGGCAAGCCCATCGTTAGGTGATTCCGAACAAGTCTAAGTCTGAGGCATTCCTCTAGCACTGCTACAGGCAAGCACTCCCAGCCCCTTGCCCATTATGAGGAGAGGGGATCTCAAAGTTGGCAAGCAGTTTCACCGCAGCTTGAAATAATAAATCCAGTCATTTCAGGTTGGGGCGAGACGTCTGAGCCATCGAGAAAAGCCTTTTGGCCGTGTGCAGTCAACATTGGGTTGTGGGGCAGTGTCCTGGTTTGAATCGAAATGACCATAGCCCCAACCCGATCAGAGGGTGGGAAGGGTTTTCCAAGTTACCAAGTTGCCTGTCAGGCAACTGTTAATTGACCAGCAAAAGGCTAGCTGGGATCCCTTGTGCTGCGAGGGCAAGCCGCCGGGGATGGGGGCCGGATCGGGAATAATGGAAGCGGCCCCAGCCGGGAGAGCTGGGTTTTCCCCGCGCTGAGGTCGTTGTTTCCCTTCTCTTGAGGCCGGCTATGGTTTTACAGGAGGCGGCGGGCGTGCCCCGCATCAACGCGCGCGAGTCGGATGTTTTCGACATTTTCAACCTGAAGCATTATCTCGGCCCTAACCCCTATCTCAATACAGCCGCTTTCACCTTCGACTTTGCCCTTACCCAGTGCCCACAGCCGCTGCCCATTGATGTCTACCTGTCCAAGGTCTGCTTCCATTTCCCCCAGTTGCAGGAGGGATCTTATCCTTCCTACGCCCACTTGTTTGCCCGGCTGGTGACGGAGGTGAACCGGTTGCAGATGGATCTCCACTTGCAGAAGTGGAGCTGTCACCTGTTTCCAGAGTATGTGCGCATCGCGGTGCAGACCTTGCATGGCCGTACCACTCGTGCCGCGGTTTATTTTGCTTGGGATTGGCTGGAAGCCATCGCCCAAGGGGAGCCCTTCGACGTTGAAGGGGAGATGCGCCGCCTGCAGCAATTGTTTCGCGACTCAGTGTACGGTGGGCCAACGGTCTATGCCCTCCTGCGGGCTGCTCACGAACGCGGGATCCCGACCTACTACCTATGGGATGAAGGGGTGATGCAGTATGGCTATGGTCGCAACCAGGTGCGAGGGGTGGCCACCACCTTTCACTGCGACAGCCATCTCGACTCTGACTTCACCACCCGCAAAGACGATTGCAAAGCCTTTCTGGCGGCGCAAGGGTTCCCCGTGCCCCAGGGAGAGGTGGTCGCCTCTTTGGCAGAAGCTTTGCAGCAAGCGCAAGAAATCGGCTATCCGGTGGTGCTCAAGCCGGTGGCCGGCCACAAGGGGATAGGGGTAACAGCAGGCATTCAAACCCCAGAAGAACTGGCCTTTGCCTACGAGGTAGCCGTGGCAGCCCTTCCCCCTGAGGAGCCCATCCGGCTGATCCTGGAAAAGCATCTGCAGGGCACCGATTTTCGCCTGTTGTGTGTGGGAGGCCGCTTTGTGGCGGCCACGGAACGACGCCCCGCCTCAGTGACGGGAGATGGCCAAAGCACCATCGGGCAGCTCATCGAGCAGGCCAACCGGGATCCCGTCCGTTGGGATACCCCCACTTCTCCCCTGGGGCCGATCCAATGGGATGAGGCAATGGAGCGCTTTCTGGCAGAGCAAGGCTTGACAGTGGACAGTGTGCTGGAACCGGGGCGGACGGTCTATCTGCGCAAGGTATCCAATCTCTCGGCGGGAGGAGTGAGCCGCGATGTCACGGCCACCGTCCATCCCGACAACGTGGTTTTGGCCCAAACCATTGCCCAGCAGTTCTCGCTGGTGTGCTTGGGCATCGATGTCATTGCCCCCAGCCTGGAGCGCTCCTGGAAGGAGGGATCCCTGGGGATCATCGAGATCAATGCTGCGCCAGGTGTGCTCATGCACCAAAAACCTGCCATTGGCGCGGGAGTGGATGTGCCGGGGGCAATCCTCGACCATCTGTTTCCCAAGACGGCCCGCATCCCGATTTTGACCTTCAACCGCCTCACCTTGGCGGAGGCGCACACCTTGGTGGAGCATATTTTGTCCCACCGCCCCAACGCATGTGTGGGATCCGTCTGTCGGGAGGGTGTGCTGCTAAACCACAGCTCTAGACCCCTGCAGGGCAGCCTCTTTCGCCAGGTGAAAACCCTGCTGCGCCATCCCCAACTGGATCTGCTTTTGGCGGAAGCCGACGAAGAGACCCTGGAGCGGGAGGGCTTGGCCTACGAAGGCAGCGATCTGGTGGTGCTGCGGGATCCCTCCGATCAAGAGCTGCAAACCCTGAAACGGGATCTCAACCCCGGCGGCGCCCTCTTCCTGCAGCGGGGATCCACCCTAACTTTGACGGTGGCGGGCCAGGCGGAGCGATTTGAATTGCCGGGGACAGACCTTCAGATGGGGATCCTGCTGCGCTCCATGACCCTGCGGATCATCTGCAGAACCATTAGCCAGATGCTGAAGAACTGGTCTGGCTGAGGGGTTTTGGATTTTCTTCAGATTCTTGTAAAAGGGTAGGCAAAACAAGGGATCCCTGCTGGGGAAAAAGGCCGGCCAGCCAGTCAGCTAGAAATCGCAGGAGCCCCGCACTGTACCCGTAGGGTCAGTGCCGGGAGGAATGCGCTTTGATGAAGTACAATGAACTTATGAGCCAAGTCCTGACCATATCCTGCAAGCTCAAGGTGTCCCAGTCGCAAGCCGCTAAATTGGACGCGACGATGGATGCCTTTGTGCAGGCACTGAACTGGGTCAACCAGAACACGCCGGAGAAGATCGTCAACGCGGTCAAACTGCAATCCCTTTGCTACTACGAGATTCGCGCCCGATTCGGCTTGTCTAGCAACTTGGCCCAACAGGTCTGCAGACGGGTGGCCGGCGCCCGCAAAGTGGCGAGACAGCGCAACCGTCCAGTTAAAGAGTTCAAGCGTGGGTTCGTTACCTACGACGCACGTATCTTTTCATTCCGCGAGAAAGACTGGACGGTGTCGCTGACCACGGTGGAAGGGAGAGAACGCTTTGAGCTAGCCATTGGTAACTACCAGAGGGGAATGCTGGCTGGCTCTAACCCCAAATCGGCCACCCTAGTCCAGCGGAAGGATGGCTCCTACTACATCCAGATTTGCGTAGAGAAAAAGCCACCCAAGCAACAAGATACCGACAAGGTGATCGGGGTGGATTTGGGAAGGACGGATATTGCTCATACGTCAGAAGGGGATAACTGGAATGGACAGCAGTTGAACCGAATCCGAGACCACTACTCCAAGCTGAGGGCGGCACTCCAACGCAAAGCCAGTAAGGGCACCCGCAGTTCGCGGCGCAGATGCCGTCAACTGCTGCAACGGCTGTCTGGCAAGGAGAGACGCTTTCAAGTGTGGGTCAATCATCGCATCTCCAAAGCTATTGTCTCTAGGGCAAAGGCGACAAATAGCGCTCTTGCTCTGGAAGACTTGACAGGGATCCGGGAAAGGGTCAATCAACAACCCCGCAGCAAAGCCGAGCGGCGTAGGACCAACAGTTGGGCGTTCTACCAGCTACGCCAGTTTCTGGAATACAAGGCGAGGGTTGCAGGGGTTTCTCTGATTCTTGTGCCGCCTGCCTACACGTCGCAGACCTGCCACCGGTGTTTGCACATCCATCCCGACCCTGCGCAATCCTATCGCAGTGGCAAGTCGTTTAAGTGTGGGCACTGTGGATGGGAAGGGGATGCGGATTTGAATGGTGCGAATGTGATTGCGCTCTTGGGGGCTGTCGTAAACCAGCCTGGAGGTCCGGGCCTGTTTTGTTCTCTGGTAGAGCAGAACAGGCTCAGGGCTACTGAAAGCCCGCTCCGTACCGCTTAGCGGTCGGAGCCGGGTAGTTTACCTCTACACCCCTCGGAAAGAAGCGCTATCATAGAAGTCCGTCGAATAAACTCCCTTCGTAAAACCTCGCGAGGCAGATCGGATGGATTGGGTAGAAAAGGTGCTGGAAAAGATCCGGGAATGGGTGGAACGTGTGATCGACACCCTGCTGGGGAACCCCCAGCCTCAACCTGCTCCCATTCCGGTAGAAGATGGATCCCATCGTCGTCGTTAATCCGACTGCCATTGCCCCCGGCGGCGAGCCTCTCAGCCTCTTGGTACTGCATGGCCCCAACCTCAACCTGCTGGGGGTGCGAGAGGTGGGCATCTACGGCTCAGTATCCCTAGAGCAGATCGATCAGGCTCTGCATCGGCAGGCAGAAATGCTAGGGGCGAAGCTGGAGATTCTCCAGTCCAACCATGAGGGGGTGCTCATCGATGCCATTCACCGTGCCCGCCAGCAGCATGTCGGCATTCTGATCAACCCCGGCGCCTATACCCACACCAGCATTGCTCTCCGAGATGCCATTGCAGCCGTAGGATTGCCCACTGTGGAAGTCCACCTAAGCAACATCCATCGCCGCGAGCCCTTCCGCCAGCACTCTTACATCGCCGCCGTAGCGATTGGGCAAATCAGTGGTTTTGGGGCGCAAAGCTACCTGTTGGGGCTACAGGCTCTGGTGCAACACCTGCGCCTGCAATCTGTGTAGGTGCCCTCAGCTCTCCAGGAACTCCTGCACGGCTGTGCGAATAAAAGCTTCATCCTCGGGGTTTTGATGAGGATTACCGGCCCGGTGCCCCCAAATGGAGGGGATGATCTTGTAAACCGCGTTCGGGATCCATTCTGCCTCAGCCCGACAATCTTCTGGGGTGAAATACAAATCCGTCTGGGCGGGCATCACCAATGTTTGGGCCTGAATTGCCCTCAAAGCAGCCCGATAATCTCCCCGGTGAATGGGGTTGTCGCTGATATCGCAGCGAATCCAGGTTTCGATCATCGATAGCAAATTCTGCGGATCCCGGCGGCGGTAATTGGCCTCCCAGCCTCGCTCTAGATAATCTTCGAGAGAGGCATACCCCAAGGATTCATAGCATTTTTGGTTGAAAAAAGGTTGGGAAACAGCCCAACTGGCGTAGATGTGGGCAAAAGCTCGCAGACCCCGCTCTGGGACACCCGTAAATCGACGACCGTTCCAGGCGGGATCGGCAGTTAGGGCTGAGCGCAAACTCTCCAGAAAAACCCGATTGTGAACTGTGGTCTTGGCGGTGCCGCAGAGGGCTACGATCCGTTCCACCCGCTCAGGAAACAGGGATCCCCAGTGATAGGCTTGCTGAGCCCCCATCGACCAGCCGTAGATCAGGCGGATGCGTTCGATCCCAAAGTGTTGGCGAATCAGGCTCTCCTGCAGGCGCACATTGTCCCAGTGGCTAAACCAGAAGCCATCTTCCCGCAAGCCACAGGCTGGATCGTTGCTGGGGGAAGTGGAAAGGCCATTGCCCAGCATATTGGGAATGAGGATAAACCACCGCTGCGGGTTGAGGATGCCGTCGGGACGGATCAGCCACTCCAGGTCGGGATGCTGAGCCCCATAGGAGGTGGGGTAGAGGATCAGGTTGTCTTTTCGGGGGGAAAGAGTCCCGTAGGTGGCGTAGGCGAGCGTGATTTGGGGCAGTTGGATCCCGCACTGTAGCTGAAAATCGTTCAGGCTCCAGGTGTAGTGAGTCATGCCTGAAATTGTTCAATCACCTGACGATGAACCCGCACATACCCCTGCCCTAGATGAGCCAGATGGGGCTTGAGGTATTGATGGGCATCGGCCAAAGCATGAAATGGAATGGAGGGGTAAAGGTGATGCTCAGCATGGTAAGGCATATTCCACATCAAAAAGCGGATTGGCCAAAGGGTAAGGGTGGTACGGGTATTGGAGAAGGGATCCTCGGTTTGGCTACAGCCTGTGTGCTCTGCCAGCAAAATGAAGCGCAAGAGCGGCTGCCCTACCGCCAAAGGCAACAGCCACAGCCACACTATCCAGGGATCCCCCAGCAGAAGGGAGAGCAAGCTCCCAAGGCCGTAGACCCCTAGCTGCAACCGCACCGAACGAATGACCTCTTGGCGGGCCGATTCAGGAATGTAGGGATAGCCTTGCAACTGGCCGCTGGCTATGCGGATGTAGGTCTTCACCTTGCCGATCCACCAAGTCAAGCCGCTCAGCTCGAGCAAATACTCCGGCCAGCTCTGGGGTTTGGGATCCTCCAGCTCCGGATCCTTGCCCGGAATCTGGGTATAGCGGTGGTGCCATTTGTGGTATCGGCGATAAAAAGTGCTGTTGTAAAACGAGAGCAAGCCCGCCACCCAGGCTACCCCGTCATTCAGTTTTGGGCTGGCAAAAGCGGTGCGGTGTACACATTCGTGCAAAGCAGCAAACATCGTCGCCAAACTGGCCCCGTAAACCACCAGCGCCGGCAGGGCAATCCAGCCATTGACACCTTTCTGGGTCACCCACAGGCTGCCACTCACCGCCATCACCGCCAAATGTCCCAAAAGCTGCCGGATCCCGGCTGAATTAGAGCGGACATTCAGTTGTCTGAGGCGCTCGCTCGGGATCAACCGTTGCGGATCCGGCAAAATCGGTGTTGTCTCGACAGCCATGGCCTGCTCTTGTGAGCTACGAGAATGGATAGAAGTTATCCAATATCAAACCGAGGCCAGACCTTTCCGCCTGTGTCCAAGACAACAAAACCCTGGACCAAACTCCTAACCATGACTGCGGGGATCCGGCTGATTGGGGAGGATAGGCCCGCTCCGCTCCAGCGCAGACACTGGCCCGATGTTGGTCAACTGCAGGGGCTGTCCAGTTGCCAGAGCCAACACATTGGCCCGCAAAATCGGCGGCGGCTGTTCGCCAATCGCCGATCCCAGCACTTCTCCCTGCCGATCCAAAAACAGAAAATGAGGG
The DNA here is from genome assembly GCF_054058395.1 of Thermostichus sp. OS-CIW-26. Classification (NCBI taxonomy): domain Bacteria; kingdom Bacillati; phylum Cyanobacteriota; class Cyanophyceae; order Thermostichales; family Thermostichaceae; genus Thermostichus; species Thermostichus sp. OS-CIW-26. The sequence continues at coordinate 219,311 of NZ_JBSSAG010000001.1, forward strand.
ATGCCGTTCACCCGGTAGCGGCTCAGCTCCGGCAGCCACTTGGGATTATCCACATTGAGCATGACAAAGTTGACTTGATCGGCAAATTCCTTTTTGAGATTGGCCAGGAGGGGTGCCATGGCACGACAGGTGCTGCACCAATCGGCATAGAACTCCACCAAAGAAGGCTTGCCATTGGCCTGAGCTTGCTCCCAAGGTATGGCTTCTTGGGCTAGAGCCTCTAGGTTGCTGCCCGCCTGACGCCCTTGGTTAGCCAAAAACAGTCCTGCTGCCAAGAGCACAGCTACTGCGGCAATCAACCCGTTGCGCAACCGTTTTGCCCAGTCTTCCTTCATCTTTCCTCACCTTGCCATCCGCTGGATCTGACCTTAGCCGTCGCCTTCACCGTTTTAGCATCCCACCCTGTCCCACCGGTTCCGGCCAGAACTGGGTCTATGCCATCCCACGATCTTGGGCCGGGATCCCGGCTGGAGAAGAGGGCCAGGTGAGCGATAATGGGTGCGGCGTTTGCACCGATGGCTCAGCGATGCGCATCTCCTTGAAGTGGCTGCGAGAACTGGTGGATTTCCAACTTTCACCCGAAGAACTGGGGGAGGCCCTCACCCTGGCGGGGTTTGAAGTGGAAGAGATCGAAGACCGCCGCACCTGGGCAGATGGGGTGGTTTTGGGCAGGATCCTGGCTGCCGAGCCTCACCCCAACGCCGACAAGCTGCAGGTTTGCCAGGTGGATTTGGGATCCGATCGGCCTGCCACCATTGTCTGTGGAGCTGCCAACGCCCGCCCTGGGATCCTGGTAGCAGTGGCTACACCCGGCACCCATTTGCCCGCCCTCTCCCTCACCATTGCCAAAGCCGACAAGCGGGGGGTGATCTCGGAGGGCATGATCTGCTCTCTGGCCGAGCTGGGGCTGGAGAAATCTTCCGAAGGGATCCACGAATTCCCGCCCGACTTGGATCTGGAGGCCCATCCGCTTGGCTCTGATGTGCGTCCTCTTTTGGGCTTGGACGATGTGGTGCTGGATCTCACTTCCACCGCCAACCGGGCCGATGCCCTGAGCATGGTGGGGATCGCCCGCGAAGTGGCTGCCCTCACCCGCAACCCGCTGCGCCTGCCCCCCGTCCAGCCTCTCCAAACCAAGCCCATCCCCAACTTTCAGTTGCGCATTGCCGACGCCAAAGCCTGCCCCGCCTACAGTGGCGTGTTGATCGAAGGGGTGAAAGTCGGCCCTTCCCCCGACTGGCTAAAACACCGACTGGCCGCCGCCGGGATGCGCTCCATCAACAATGTAGTGGATATTACCAATCTGATCCTGCTGGAATGGGGCCAGCCCTTGCACGCCTTTGACTGGGAGCGCCTGCTCCAGGTCATGGGCAAGAAAAAACCCACCATCGAGGTGCGCTTGGCCCAGCCGGGAGAAACCTTAAAGACCTTGGACGGCCAAACCCGCACCTTGCAAGCCGACAGTCATCTCATTGTGGCCGGCAGCCAACCGGTAGCTCTGGCCGGGGTCATGGGAGGGGAAGAAACCGAGGTCGGCTCGACCACCACCCGCATTTTCTTGGAAGCAGCCCTATTCGATCCAGCGGTGACGCGGCGCTCGGCCCGGTCTCAAGGTCTGCGCACCGAGGCTTCCACCCGCTATGAGCGAGGGGTTAACTTTGCCACCCTCGATCAGGCCCGGGATCGGGCGGTGCAGTTGATCCTGGAACTGGCAGGGGGAGCAGTGGCCGGCCTCACCACCTTTGACCAGCGGCCCCCCCTGGAACGCACCCTGAAATTGCGGCTGTCGCGGCTGATCGATGTGTTGGGGGACGAGGTGCAGGCGGCGGATGTGGAGGAGATCCTATCTGCCTTGGGCTTTCAGCTCTCCCGTTGCGAAGGGGCCAATTCCCAGAGTGCCCTCTCCCCCGCTACCGAGACGGCAACCGTGGCCCGCTGCGTCTGGCAGGTCGTCGTTCCCCCCTATCGCCTGCGGGACATTGAGCGGGAGATCGACCTCATCGAGGAGTTTGCCCGTCTCTACGGCTATGACCGCTTCTCAGAAACCCTACCCACCGAGCCGCAGGTGGGATCCCTTTCGGCGCGGGAAACGTTCACCCGCCAGATCCGAGAAGTGCTGCGGGGCATTGGCCTGACAGAGGTATATCACATCTCCCTCTGCCCAGCGGAGGAGGATGGATCTTTGGTGAGGATTGCCAATCCACTTTCGCCTGAATATTCAGCCGTGCGCAATGCGCTACTTCCCGGCCTGGTGGAGGCCTTCCGCTTCAACTGGGATCAAGGCAACGGCCCGCTCCAAGCCTTTGAAATCGGTCGTGTTTTTGCCCATGCCCTTCCCCCCAACCCCCACCCTTACCGGGAAGCTGAGCATATCGGCGGTATCTTGGGCGGGGATCCCAATCCCCACGATTGGCAGCACCGCAACCGACCCATGGACTGGTTCGAGGCCAAGGGGCTGCTGGTCTCCGCTCTGGAGCGGCTGGGATTTGGCCCGGAGTTTCGTCTGGATCCCCCTGAAGAGCAATCGCCGCTGCTTCACCCCGGTCGCCAGGCCAGTTTGTGGATTGAGGGATCCCGCATCGGTTTGTTCGGGCAACTGCACCCCCGCCTCTGTCAGGAAAAGGGGCTGCCAGATCAGGTGTATGGCTTTGAGCTGCAGTTGGATCCCTTGCTGGAAAGCCTGGAGAGACGGGGCATTGTGCAATTTGTCCCCTTTTCGCCCTTTCCTGCTGCCGATCGGGATATCGCCTTCTTTGCGCCACTCGACCTTGCCGTTGGTGAGATCGAGAAGGTTATCCGTCGAGCGGGCGGAGAACTTCTCCAATCGGTGCAGCTTTTCGACGAGTACCGGGGCCAAGGAGTACCTGCAGGGCAGCGCAGCCTTGCCTTCCGCCTAGTGTACCGCGCTCCCGATCGCACCCTCACGGATGCGGAGGTAGAAGCTCTGCAAAACCAGGTGAGGGCGCAGTTGGCAACACAATTTCCGGTGACCTTGCGCAGCTAGCCGACCCCTCTGTAGCTACTATAACATCCTCCCGGCGCTCGTCCTGTGGACAGGGCGCGGGACTGATTGCCCCTGCACCCCGTTAGCTACACCGCTGGGAAGCCCCGCCCTCTATTAGGGGCTAGTGACTAGTGGCTAGCCACTATCCAGGGTGAGAGTCGGGATGAAAGGCGGGGACATGATGTTTTGTCCTTGACTGGTGCCATAAACATAAAAAGTAGCGGGGTTTTATACACTGCCGCTATAAACATCAAGTACAGGGTGGTGGGGCATCCCGTCCTTTTCGCGCTAGCAGCGCGGAGCGCTAACCGGAGTCACTGTTCGCGTCAGCGGGACGGAGTCCTTGAAGCCCGCACTCTCTCGCTTTAGCGGCGCGGAGCGCTTTGCATCAGCATGAGTGCGGGAGTATGTCACTTAAACCAGAAGCAGATCTCAGCTTTTGCCCAGCTTCAGCATCTGATCCACCACCCCTAGGGTTTCTTCGTAGAGGTAGTCGGGGCCAAGCCGCTGCAACTCGGCAGCCAGCAGGGTGTCGAGGGAATCCTGCTCCAGGGGAGCCACCTGGCGAACCACACATCTCTGAGCGCCCCCCATGGCTTCCATGCGCATACACCCTGTGATTTCGGAGCACAGCACAGTACAGGCGTCGGCTTCTTGGTTGCTGGAGGTGAGGCGCAGCCCGATGAGATCCCCCGGCTGGCTGATTTCCGAGGCCAAGGGCACAGCGGCCAGTTCTGCCATCACCTCGCCGCCCATTTGGGTTTGAAAGCGGATGCGGTCAATCTTGTAATCGTGTTCTTGAGCCTGAACCCGCTCTGTGGGAGTCCACCCCAGGCGACTGGCCAGCCAGCCCAGGAAGAGGAACGCCTGGCAGGGATTGCCGGCTTTGTAGTCGAGGTTCACGCGATCTACGAGGTATAGGGACTCCCGCCGGTCGGGAGGGTCAAAGGCTTGGGCGGTGAGTTCCTGCCAAGGCAGCAGCCGCCGCCAGTTGAGATCCCCACAGTGGCGCCCCTCACCCACCAAGAGGTGGATTTCCTGCAGATCTTCTTCTGGATTGACAAAGCCCCGTGAATCGACGATGACCCGGTTGCTCAGAGCCACCAATTTTTGAAACAGCAAGCTGTTCAAATCCAGATCCCCTTGCCACCACAAAAAGGTGGGCAAGTTGGGGATCAGCAGCGAGGCGACCGTGCTGCAGGCCCGCACAAAGGCCGATTCGGGCGCTTTCAGGGTGATGTATTCGCAACAGACCAACGAGCTGCGCTGCTCACGGGTCACCGGACAGTAGGCGGCCACCTGGGCCTCGATGGCGTCGTCTGCAGATCCCTCTCGTTTGGCTCGCAGGTCAATGACGCGACAGGGGTTCTGGGTGGCGATGGCTTCGACGGTGGGGGAAGGCAGCAACAGCGCATCGTCCAGAGATTCGTACACCACCAGGGTAAAGGTGGCAGCGCGGGCGGCAACGCTCTCTCCTTTGGAAGACCAGATCTTGTTCAGCTCCTGCTCAATATCTTCGATGGAGACATCTTTCGGGGTTTGTAGGGGCAGGACGGCAGCAGATTGATCCATAGTCTCCTCCTGGAGTGGACTCTTGCTCGATTCTAGGCAGGCGGGCCGGCTGGCGGGGAAGGGCTTAAGGCGAGGTACAGATTGACCAACTCAAGCCTGCGCTCCACACCCAATCCAGGAAATCAGAGGATCAAGCGGGCCGGGGCTGGATGCTCAGCTCCAGGGGGCGGGCGGGATCCCCTGTCAACAGGACTCCGCGGCCATTGGCGTGTAGGTGCCGCACAATCCAGTACAGGGTTTCTATGCGCTCCGGGCAGCCCAGTTTCTCTGCCAGTTGGGGCAAAGTCAGGGATCCCTGCTGCTCCTGCACCGTCTCTAGCAATCGCCGTTGCAGCTCCAAGACGGCGCTGGCGGCTTTTTTGCCTGCTTCCACCCCCGGTTGATGGTAGGCGTTGATCTGGATTAGGGAGGCGTAGAGGCCCACGGCTCGCTCGTAGAGGGCAATCAAGGCCCCCACCGAGCGGGCATCTACCCGTGGCAGCGTCACGGTAATGGAGTCGCGACCGTTTTCGTAGAGGGCCTGGCGGGTGCCCTGCAGCAGGCCGTTCAGGTAGTCGCCACTGGTCACCTGCGGCTCCACGAAGGGGGAAGGGATCCCAGGCTCCCGATCCTGAAGCACCTCGATGAAGGTGACAAAGAAGTTGTTCAAGCCATCCCGCAACTGCTGGACGTAGGCATGTTGGTCGGTGGTGCCCTTGTTGCCGTAAACGGCGATGCCCTGCTCCACACGGTTGCCGTTTAGATCGTGGGATTTGCCCAGGGATTCCATCACCAACTGTTGTAAGTAACGGCTAAACAGCAGCAGGCGATCCTTGTAGGGCAAAACCACCATGTCCTTGCGCCCTTGCCCTTGACCGACGATGTACCAGGCCATGGCCAGCAGAGCGGCGGGATTGCGCTCCAGGTGGGGCAGGCGGGTGGCCTCATCCATGGTGGCTGCCCCGGCCAGCAAAGCCCGGATATCAATGCCCTGCAACGCTGCCGGCAACAGGCCCACCGGGGACGTTTCGGAGGTGCGCCCCCCCACCCAGTCGAAGATGGGGAAGACCTCCAACCACCCCTCCTGCCGCGCCTGCTGCTCCAATTGGCTGCCGGGGCCGGTGATGGCCACCGCATGCGCAGAAAAAGGGATCCCAGCCTTTTGGTAGGCCAGCTTCACCTCCACCAAGCCATTGCGGGGCTCCGGGGTGCTGCCGGATTTGGAGGTGGTGATCACCAGCGTTTGCCCCAGTTTGTTGGCCAGCCGCCCCAGCACCCGGTCAAACCCGTCGGGATCCGTGTTGTCGATGAAGTGGATGTTCAGGGGGGGGTGCAGCGGAGCCAGGGCCTCCGCCACAAATTGCGGCCCCAGAGCTGAGCCGCCAATGCCGATGCAGAGCAGCTCGGTGAACCGTCCCCCCCCGCTGGCCGGGATGGTTCCGCGATGGATCTTTTCGGCAAAGGTTTCCACTCGCTCAATGGAATCCTGAATGGCCTGCCGGATTTCAGGGGTGGGAGCCAGCTCGGGCGCCCGCAGCCAATAGTGGCCCACCTGGCGGCCTTCGTCGGGGTTGACAATGGCTCCTGCCTCCAAAGCCTGCATATCGGCAAAAGCCTGGGCAAAGCGAGGCCGTAGCGCTTCCACCTGAGGGGGAGTGAAACGGATGCGGCTGATATCGACGAAAATCTCCAGGCCGGGATGGTAGTAAAGCCAATCGCAGTAGCGCTGCCAGAGTTGGAGGCTGTCCATGGGATCCCTTTTGCCGAAATCCCTAACCAGCTTACCAAACTCTTTCTTACTCCCAGCCGAGGGTTGTGCGCTCCAGCCAGGACTGATCCAAACTGATGAGTGCCTCTTTGACCCCCACACCGGTCTCAGGGTGACGCCAGTCGGGAGCGATCTCCCCCAAGGGAGCTAAGACAAAAGCACGTTCCATCATGCGGGGGTGGGGCAACGTCAGCTCAGGGCTGTTCAGGATGCGGCTGCCCATGGCCAGCAGATCCAAATCCAGGGTTCTGGCCTCCCAGCGGATGCGCCGCACCCGTCCTGCCTCCTGCTCGATGGCCAGCAGCGCCCCGAGCAACTCCAGGGGAGACTGGTAGGGGGGAAAGGGATCCAACGCCACCACTGCGTTAAGGTAGTCAGGCTGTCCGGGTGGCCCCCCTTGGGCTGGGCTGCGGTAGAGACTGGAACAGGCCACCACCTCTCCCAACCGGCGCAACTTCTGCACAGCCAAGCGCAACTGCTGCAGCGGATCCCCCAGGTTGCTTCCCAGGGCAACATAGGCCAGGTCACGATTCATGAGGCTTCCGCCCTGCTTACGGCTCGCCGGCGGTCGACCTCGACGTAAACATCCTCGAACAGCCCCGGCAGGGGAGCATGGGGCTTGTGAACCCGCACAGTTAGGGCCTCCAGTTGGGGATAGCTCTGCCACAGCCGCTCTGCGATCTGATCCGCCAAGGTCTCGACCAAGCGGTAGCGTTGGCCGGTCACCTCCTGCCGCACCCTCTCGTACACCTGGGCGTAGTCCACCGTGCGCGAGAGGTCATCTTGGATCTGGGCTAGGGAAAGCCGCATCTCCACGTCCACCACAAAACGCCCACCCAAAACCGCTTCCTCCGGGCAGTGGCCGTGGTAAGCATGAAAGACAAGGCCCTGGAGCACCAGCCTACCCTGCATCATGGTGCAGAGCTTCCCAAGTGGCAAGGGCGGAAACATGAGCCGGCACGTTGTGAACCCGTACTAGGGCAGCCCCCCGGCTGGCTGCAAACAGGTGCACGGCCACGCTGGCGCTGTCTCGCTGATTAGGTACGGCAATGCCGGAAAGCTTACCCACAAAACTTTTGCGGGAGGCCCCCACCAAAACTGGGTAGCCGTAGGCCACCAGCCGCGGTAGGGCTTTGAGCAGGGTTACATTCTGCTCAGCAGTTTTGGCAAAGCCCAAGCCCGGATCCAAAACAACGCTGGGCACGCCCGCTGCCAGGGCCCGCTCTGCCTGTTCCCTGAGAAAACCGAAAACCTCCCCCTCCAGGTCAGCATAGTCGGTCTGCTGCTGCATGGTGCGCGGTTCTCCCCGCATGTGCATGATCACCGCCGGCACCCCCTTTTCGGCACAGACCTGTATCATTTGGGGATCCCGCAGCCCGCTGACATCGTTGATGATGTGCGCCCCGGCAGCCAAAGCCGCAGCCGCCACCTCCGTTCTGCGCGTATCGACGCTGATGGGGATCCCGGATCCCTGCAAAGCTCGAATTACCGGCAAAACCCGGTCGCATTCCACTTCTACCGGCACCGGATCTGCCCCTGGGCGGGTGGACTCGCCGCCAATATCCACGATCAAGGCCCCTGCCGCTGCCATGGCTTTGGCTGCCTGCACAGCCGCTTCTGCAGATCCCCACTGGCCGCCATCGCTGAAGCTGTCGGGGGTAACGTTTAGCACCCCCATCACCCCAACGCCCCGCCAAGAAAGACGGTAGCCCTCTGGCGTCTGTTCTGCCCCAGGCAGAGGACGTCGGGAGATCAAGCTGGTAACACCCATAACCGCTGCAGGCTGCCGTGTTGCAAAAGCAGGGGGAAGAGTCTCCCACTGCCTAGGATGGTATTGCCGTCAATCCCAAGGCTGGCGCAAGCCCAACAGGATTCTACAAAATTTTTTACAACGTCCTTACAGAGCCACGATTGGTGAAAGGCTGCCCCTGCCGGCTCAAGCGCAAGGAATGGCCCCCGCCGACAGAGGAAGCTCTCCCGCTCTGGCTAGAACATAATGTCGTCTTCCGAACGACCCCAAATACACCAAATGATAGAGGCAAAGATCGCCATGTAAACCCAGGCCATCGGGCCGTATTGCAGCAGATCCATCAATACATCCCTAAAACATTTGTTTATCTAGTCCAATTATTGTGATGTTTCGTTACAGCGTCAACCGTTTTCTTAGGAAAAGGCCCCCTCTCAGACCCAGCCGGAGCTGCGCTGGGATCCCTTGTCCAGGGCGGGTTAAGTCTTTTTGCCTAAAGACAGGGAGTAAGTCTTCAGTTTCTGAGAAAACCCAGCTTGCCTGAGAGATGCAGGAGGATAGGGAACTAGACATTGAAGCGGAAGTGCATCACGTCCCCTTCCTGGACGACGTAGTCTTTGCCTTCGCTGCGCAGCAGGCCCTTTTCTTTGGCGGCATTCAGGGATCCCGCCGCCACCAGATCGGCATAGGCCACCGTCTCGGCCCGGATGAAGCCCCGCTCAAAATCGGAGTGGATCACCCCGGCTGCCTGAGGAGCTGTAGCTCCGACGGGGATCGTCCAAGCGCGGGTTTCTTTGGGGCCAGAGGTAAAGTAGGTGCGCAAGCCCAACAGCTCGTAGGTGGCCCGGATTAGGGATTTCAGCCCGCCTTCTTTCACCCCCAACGAATCCAGATAGGCCTGTCGCTCGTCGGGGGGTAGCTCCACCAGTTCCGCCTCCACCTGGGCTGAGACCACCACCACACCTGCCCCTTCCGCCTCGGCAAATTGCCGCACCTGCTCCACCCAGGCATTGCCGCTGGCCAGATCCGTTTCCGCCACATTGGCGGCGTAGATGACTTTTTTGCGGGTGAGCAGCCCCAACCCTTTGATCAACTGCTCTTCTTCTGGGCTGAGGGGTACCAGGCGAGCCGGCTTGCCCTCGTCCAAGGCAGCCTGTAATTGTTCCAGAGCCTGCAACTCCAGTTGGGCGGTTTTGTCGGACTTGGCCTGCTTGCGCACCCGCTCTATGCGCCGCTCGATCTGGGCCAAATCCGCCAAGGCTAGCTCCAAGTTGATCACCCCGATATCCCGCAAGGGATCCACCGAACCCGCCACATGCACAATGTTCTCGTCTTGGAAGCAGCGCACCACGTGCACCAAGGCGTCCACCTGGCGAATGTGGGAGAGAAACTGGTTGCCCAGACCCTCCCCCTTGCTGGCTCCAGCCACCAGCCCGGCAATATCCACAAACTCGATTTGGCTGGGGATGATCTCGGCAGAACCGCTGATCTTGGCCAGCACCTGCAAGCGCTCGTCGGGCACCGCCACCCGCCCCACATTCGGCTCAATGGTGCAGAAGGGAAAGTTGGCCGCCTCGGCTTTAGCATTTTCACAGAGGGCGTTGAACAAGGTAGATTTGCCTACGTTGGGCAGGCCGACAATTCCAGCTCTCAACATCCAGATCTTGGGGAAAAAGCCAAAAACCAGGGTAACGGGATCCCTTGCCCAGCGGAAAGATCCCTACTCTGACGTTAGCATTTGCCGCCCCTTTCCCAACCGGTGGATCCGCTCCCAAGCGCTCCGCGCCGCCAACGCCACCACCCTCGGCTCCTCTCCCAAGAGAACTGTATTTTTTGTCAGCTGCACAGTGTTGGGCAGCTGAGGTCTTTTGACATCCTCCCCGGCCTGAAGGCCGGAGATTCCTACCACGCTACGCATGGATGGCTCCTTGCGCAGTCGTCTCGGCGGGTTCCTGCTTCCGACCGCCCGTGCAGTTCGATCCACAGGCC